>JARXAV010000003.1 GCA_029865665.1 Flectobacillus sp.
TGATAAATATAAGGCTCACCCGATTTTCGACGCATCTCCTTGTGAGCTTCAGCAGCCAAGATAAACGCTTCTTTAATCAGTTTAGCATCATCGTTTTTTAAAAAAGGTTTGGCTGATGAGAGTAATTTTCTATATCGTTTAAGAATTTCTTTGCGTTCTTGCTCTAAATCTATCGCTACTACTTCCACTGGATTTAATGATTAAGTTGACGTATTAAATGACTGAGTACACTAGTCCAAAACCTTTTCCTTATGTTAATTTAAAGGTTATCTTAAAGTCATGGATTTCTATTTTGTGATTTTGTTCTTTACACTAAGTTAACAAAAGGTACTACAAAAACAAACAAAAAAATGCTCGTATTTCAAACACGAGCATTTTTTTGTTATGTATTAATACTTAATTCAAAGGGGGTATAAGCGACTTTTCTTGAGTGAAAATATAACTATTTTTAGTCGGCTGTTTCCTATCTTGGTTTAGGACATTTAATTTGTGGTGTTATGTGATAAACCAATTTAAAGGTATTTAGCATATATATATCGTTTAGGGTATTGGAGAAATTTCTAGTTCCTCCTGCGGCCGTACCAGGAGCAATAGGGAAAGCACTAACAGGAACAGCAGCTCCCTGAGGAGAACCCTGATCTGCATACCATTGACGAATGGCAGCCTCTCTATTGATACCCTTCCGAACTGCTACAAGTTCTAATTCTCTATGACCGAAAACGGCCGATAGTGGGTCATTAACGGACATAGCAGCTTTGTCGCCGTAAACTCCTCCAACATCGTCAATATAATCAGTAAATAAATATCGAAGTCCTAATTCGTAGGCAATATCCCACTGTTTATTTAGTTTCACTCTGCATCCTAAACCAGCTAAGGCATTTGTTACAATCAGGTTATAGGGAGCAATCGTACTGGTTGGTAACGTTTGTCCTTCCGTTCCGAGTGGTTGCAGACTCACCCATTCGCCTGCATCTACGTCAGGTACACCACTAGGAGCTTGAGCTACAGGATTGTGATGTAATAGCGAAAAACCTCCAAAGATATAGGGTGCTATTTGATGTCGAAGCGTGTAGGTACGTTCCTCTTTTATAAAATGGTAAACTCCTACAGCAGACAATTCTTGCAAATCATTTCTGAAATGAGTATTACGAAAAAACAAGCTTTGATACTTAACATCACCTTCAAAATTGCTATCATCACCCGAAAGACGAATCCATGAAAGACCAAAACGAATGCTCGTATGAGGTGTAAGGTGGCGAGTCAGATCAACACTCAAGTTCCAATTGATGTTCTGAGTAGTTGACTTCACAATACGCCCCAAAGGAGCTAAATCGCCATAATAGTTAGACGTACCGATTCCGTAAGCAATCGAAGAATGCTTTTCATACGCACTCCTTCTCTTGGGAGTACTACGTTCATTGTTGAAAATGTCTGAAAAAAAGTTCTGACTATACCCCTGTGAGATAACTAAGAGGCAACTACTTAATATTAGGTACAATTTTTTCATCTTTTGTATAATGCTGACAGCCTAAGTCTTGTTTGATTTTGTGGGGTTTGTGGGTGTAAAAATACACTATTCACCTCAGATAATGAATTTTTAAGTAATGTACCAATGAGAAATTAAGGAAGCCTGCACGGCTCTATCGGTTTTTACCTATAAAGCATGACGGCTCAACAAGTGCAATGGATTAAATTCACAAAAAATTATATTTTTCCATCCTACTTGTTATACTAATATAACGAGCAATATTCACTAAAGCTTATAAAACACATTCTTAATTTATGAAAAAAAGCATACTTTCCTTGATCTTATTACTGAGTATAAGTTCATTCACTAGTTTTGCTCAGAAAGAAAAATGGACTTCTCTTTTTGATGGCAAAACTCTAAAAGGGTGGAAACAACTCAACGGTAAAGCAAAATATACAGTTGAAAATGGTGAAATCGTAGGGTCAACAGTTGCCAACACACCCAACTCGTTTTTATGTACAGAACAAGATTATAGCGATTTTATTTTTGAGCTAGACTTAAAAGTAGATGATGCTATGAACTCAGGGGTTCAGTTTAGAAGTTTGTCAAAACCCGATTATCAAGATGGTCGTGTACATGGCTATCAAATGGAAGTTGACCCTACAGACCGTGCTTGGTCTGGCGGAATTTATGACGAAGCTCGTCGTGACTGGTTGTACATTCCGAACATTAATCCAGAAGGTAAAAAAGCGTTCAAAAAAGGAGATTGGAACAGATACCGTATCGAGGCCATTGGAAACACCATCCGTACGTTTATCAACGGTATCCCTGTCTCGTATGTAGTAGATGACATGACTGCCAAAGGTTTTATTGCTCTTCAAGTACATAGCATCTATGGCGACATGAAAGAGGGTATGAAAATTCGTTGGAAAAATATCCGTATCCAAACAGAAAACTTGAAGCCAAGTCCAGCAGATGCAACGCCTGTTGTCAACTTACTTTTGAATAACCTTTCAGAACAAGAAAAAGCACAAGGGTTTAAATTACTTTTCAACGGAAAAGATTTTACAGGATGGCGTGGTGTTCACCAAGATAAAATGCCAACAGCACACTGGAAAGTAGTAGATGGACAAATTAATGTAAGTCCTTCGGATGGTTCTGAAACGGGAAATGACATCGTAACAAACGAACAATTTGGAGCATTTGAATTGACCTTCCAATTTAAACTTACCGAAGGTGCAAACTCTGGAGTGAAGTATTTTGTGAACGAAGAATTCGATTCAAATGGTAAATCGGGGATTGGTCTTGAGTTTCAAGTATTAGATGATGAGAAACATCCAGATGCTAAAATGGGTGCTGTCGGTAACCGTACGTTGGGAAGTTTATACGATTTGATTCCTTCGTACAAACAAACAAAACGCTTCACCAAGAAGATTGGAGAATGGAACGAAGGACGAGTAATTGTTTTGCCAAATAACATCGTACAACATTGGTTAAACGGTTTCAAAGTAGTTGAATACGAACGTAAAAGCAACATTTTTGACGCTTTAGTAGCTCGTTCTAAATACGAAAAATACAAAGGTTTTGGAGCAGGAGATAAAGGAAATATCCTTCTTCAAGATCACGGAAACGATGTGCTGTTCAAAAATATCAAAATCAGAGAGTTGAAATAATTCATCTTATGAAAAGGAACTACGCTCTCGTACTCGCACTTGGTTTAGGTATGGCTCAGGCTGTTGCTCAAACGAACACTCAACCAGATTTAGGCTATCGCTCGGTAAAACTCATTAAGAAAAATGGGTTATCGTTCAAAGACCTTAATAAAAATGGGAAACTTGATAAATACGAAGATTGGCGATTGCCTGTTGATACCCGAATTCAAGACTTAATTGCTCAAATGTCGATAGAGGAAAAAGTCGGGTTTATGTTAATCAGCAGTACTCGTTTAGCGGGCGATTGGTCGTTTCAACCCAATGCTCCAAAATCCGAAATTACGAGTGGATTCAACGAAGAAGATTTGATTCAGCCTATCAATATGTTCACTCGCAAGCCCCTACCTGTACCAAACATGGGGGCTGCTGGAACAACCAAAGGGGTAACGCTGTTTCACCTCCGCCATTTTATTTTGAGAGCCAATACCTCGGCAAAAGTAATGGCAGAATGGTCGAACAATTTACAGGCTTTATGCGAAAGTGACCGACTGGGGATTCCTGCCATTGTGGCTTCCAACCCACGAAACCATATTACCGCAGATGCTTCTATTGGGTTAAGCGTAGGGACAACGGTTTTCTCGAAATGGCCTGGTGAATTAGGATTATCAGCTATGAGAGACTTAAAACTGACCCGTGAATTTGCTGAAATTGCTGCCAAAGAATGGGCTTCGGTAGGTCTCCGAAAAGGGTATATGTACATGGCGGATTTATCGACTGAACCTCGTTGGCAACGAATTGAGGGCACTTTTGGCGAAGATGCCGACTGGACTTCCAACATGATTCGTGAAATCGTATTAGGCTTTCAAGGTAATAAATTAGGTAAGCAGTCAGTTGCCATGACGACCAAGCACTTCCCTGGTGGAGGGCCACAGGTAGGCGGACAAGATTCTCACTTTGACTGGGGTAAAAATGCTCATTACCCAGGCGGAATGTTCGACTACCATGTCAAGCCTTTTATTGCGGCAATCAATGCAGGAACGTCGTCCATTATGCCCTACTATTCTGCTCCCAAAGACAAGAGCATGGAAGAAGTTGGTTTTTCGTACAACAAAGCTATTATTCAAGATTTGTTGAGAAAACAATTAGGCTTTAAAGGCATTGTCAATTCCGATACAGGCCCTATTGACATGATGCCTTGGGGTGTGGAAAACCTAACCATTTCGCAACGTTACCAAAAAGCCATTGAAGCAGGAGTAGATATTTTTTCGGGCGGTGCAGACCCAAGTGCCTTGTTAGAAACCGTTAAGAAAGGTTTAGTTTCAGAAGCTAGAATCAACGAATCAATCGCTCGTTTGTTGAAAGAAAAGTTTGATTTAGGCTTGTTTGAAAACCCGTATGTGGACGTAGCACTGGCGGAAAAAACGGTAGGTAATGCTGAATTTCAAGAAAAAGGAAATTTAGCGATGCGTAAATCGGTGGTCTTACTAAGAAACGATGCCAAATTATTACCGCTTGCTCCTAAAAGCGATGGTAGCCCTCAGAAAGTATATTTTGAATCATACTTTGATGATGGCAAAACCAAAACGCCTATCAGAACAATTAAGCCCGAAACAAATAAATGGAATGTCGAATTTGTGGCAACGCCAGAAGAAGCAGATGTTGTTATTCTGTGGGTCACACCCAATGGTGGTAGTTTGTTTAGTTCTAATGGTGGCCCAATCGAATTACAATTATCGAAAAACAAGGTAGATGTTGGTCACATCAACGAAACGACTTATCACAAACCGACGGTCTTGTTAATCAACTACACAAGTCCTTGGGTGATTGATGAAGTAGATAACCCAAATGTAAAAACCATTTTGGCAACTTTTGGAACAACCACCGACGCTATTCTTGACATTGTTACGGGTAAATACAACCCAACAGGCAAAATGCCGTTTAGTACGCCAAGTTCAAGAAAAGTAGTCATGGAAAATCAATCGGATGTTCCGGGCTTTATGAAACCCAAAGGGTATGCTCTATTCAAAGCGGGCGAAGGATTAAGTTATTAAAATCGATTCATAGTTAATCTCAATAAACATAGAACAATGACAACAAGAAGAGATTTCGTTAAAAAAACAGCCGTAGCAGGTTTAGGAGCATTGACATTCAGTGCTAAATCGTATGCTAAAATCATTGGGTCAAACGACCGAGTACGAGTTGCCTGTGTAGGTTTTTCAGATCGTTTCAAAGCTTCACACATCCCTCCTTTCAAGCAATTCCAAAAGGAAATGAACTTTGAAATGGTAGGATTATCGGACATCTGGAATCGTCGTCGTGAAGAAGGAAAAGCATTTATCGACAAAGCATTAGGTTCTGACGTACAAGTTTTCCGTAATAACGACGAATTGTATGCCTCAAAATCTGTGGATGCCGTAATGCTTTCAACAGCGGATTTCCAACACGCCATCCACACGATTGAAGCAGTAAAAGCAGGCTGTGACTGTTATACAGAAAAGCCACTTGCCGAAACAATGGAAGATAATCGTGCGGTATTAAAAGCGGTAAAATCATCGGGTAAAATCGTTCAGATTGGTTCTCAGCGTCGTAGTGGCCCTAACTATTGGGCAGCAGATGAGTACATCAAATCGGGCAAATTTGGTCCAATCGTGATGGTAGAATTAGTTTGGAACGTAAACCAACCTGGTCGTTGGAGAAGACCAGCCTTGACGAAAGACTTAAAAGAGTCGGATATTGACTGGAAACGCTTCTTGATTAACCGTCCTGCGGATACTTTTGACCCTCGTAAATACTTAGAATATCGTCTTTTCTGGCCTTATTCGTCAGGAATCCCAGGGCAATGGATGTCACACCAAATTGATACTGTACACTGGTTCTCTGGCTTACCACACCCACGTACTGCGGTTGCCAACGGTGGTATTTACCAATGGAAAGATGGTCGTAAAAATGCAGATACTATGACGGTTGTGTTTGATTATGGCCCATTAGACGACCCTTCAACAGGTTTTCAAGTACAATTCACAAGCCGTTTCTCGAATGGAGCTGGCGAAACAAAAGAGTTGTATTACTCAAACGGTGGTATGATTAACCTTGACACCAACGAGATTTCTCCAACGGGTGGTTTAGGCGAAAGAGAAGCCGCAGCAATGGGATTGAAACCAAATCTTTTGGAAAAACTGAAACTAAGTGAAGTGACCAAGATTGAAACCAATGCCAACACTGGTTACGATGCCCTTACAACGGCTCACGTGAAAAACTGGATGGATTGTATTCGTTCTCGCAAAACACCAAACGCTCCCATCGAAGCGGGTTATCAACACTCAATTGCTACCATTATGGCAAACGCTGCTTACCGTAGCGGTCAGCGTGTAACTTTTGATGAGAAAACGCAAGAAGTAATGGCTGGCGGAAAAGTGTTTAAATATTAATTAGATGTTGGATTTTGAATGTTGGATGCTGGATTGAAGTCCGAAGCCCAACATTCAACAGGTTCTTTATGATTTTACTTGGTCATAAAATTTTATCGCACAACGCAGACAGGGTTTGAACCCTGTCTGCGTTAAACCATTAAATTCATAAAGAGCCATCCAAAATCTAAATCCATTTCTTAAAATTCTGTTAAAAACGTTAAGATAAGTTAAAGCACCGCTCTCCTATCCAATAAAGCCTTCATGATTTCGTAAAAGAGTTATCACACTCAAAACACGTACAATCATGCAGAAGTCCCTAAAAAAAGTCATTTCAAAAGCCTTCACAATTTTATTTTTCCTAGTCGCTTACTCGCTTCGTACCTTGGCTCAAGAGGAAAAAGTCAAAGCATTTAAAGAAGGAGATCATATTCTTAGTATTAACACGTGGGTAAATCCCCGAAAAAACATCGGTTTTCAAGGAGCGATGGGTGCTTCTTATGAGACAGCCATCAAAGGAACTAAAGGCTTGTTGAGTATTGGAGGATTCACCAATTTCTCAAGCTATTTTCATCCAATGGCAGGCTACGGCAATTCTATCTTTCGACAAAATGAATTTTCAGCAGGTGTTAAATTGGGGATTCACTACGCTACCCAAAAATGGGATTTATATGGAGGTTTAATGGCTGGAGGAAAATACAGCACCTTAGGCAACGAAGTAATTAACCAAAATACGGACTCCAACTACATCAATGCAAACAACCTGAATACAATAACACCACTCATCAACCCCTATCTTGGAGCTAGGTACTATGTAACAAAACGAATTGGTATCCAACTTGAATCCACTTTTGAAGGGAAAACGTCGCTTAGCGTTGCTTTAAAGTTTTAAATAGGCATATCTTGCTTAAATTACTGCGTAAAAGTATGGATTTATAGACCAAACGAAATGATTTGTCGAGTATATCATAGCAATTGTATAGTAATAAAATTAACGAATCGTGAGTGTTTTATATTTGTTTAAGTATTATGACACATTTATTTCAAGAATCACCTAAGCACACAATAAACATAAGTGACTGATTGTTAAGTCTTAACAAAACTATGTTTTCTATGAGTCTATGTGGTAAAATCTGTCGGGGTACTTAATTTTTAATCTGTTAATCAAAAATTTACCAAACAAGCTCATGAAAAAATTATTCTTCGCCCTATCATTCGTTATGATGTCGGTTGCTTCTTTTGCTCAATGGACTATCGACAAAGGACATTCTAAGTTCACTTTTATTGCCGAACACCACGGAATTTCGGAAGTAGATGGCTATTTCAAGAAATTTGATGGAAAAATGACGGCAACAAAAGACGACCTTTCGGATGCAGTTTTTGAAATTACCATCGAATCGGCAAGTATCAATACCGACTTAGAAATGCGTGACGGTCACCTTAAAGGAGAAGATATGTTTGACGCAGAAAAATTCCCTACCATTACCTTCAAAAGTACTTCCTTGACAAAAGTCGCAGGAAATAAGTACAAAATGGTGGGCAATATGACCATCAAAGGAGTAACGAAACCCATTACCTTAGATGTTACGATGAACGGCCCAGCGGCTCACCCAAACCCTAATAACAAGAAATTACAATTGGGTATTAAAGCAACTACCACCATCAAAAGAAGCGATTTTGGTATTGGTGGCAAATTAGCAACCGTAATGGTTGGTGATGAAATTTCGATTCGTGCAACGGGTGAATTTCAGAAAAACTAAGATTTGTTCCATTCATAAAAAGCCAACTATCGTATGAAAGCTACCTTTTTGCTTGCCTTTGCCCTGATTACTTTTTCATTTACTCCTAATTCCATCGCTCAACTGAGGGTAATACCTTTGAAATCGCAGAGCGAATTACTCAAGAGTGATAGTCCGAAACTAGCTCAAAACAAGAAACTCGTTTACGATATGTGGCGGGAATTTCTGGAAGCTGGTCATTTGGAAGTAGCCGAGAAGTATTTCGATGAAA
The DNA here is from genome assembly GCA_029865665.1 of Flectobacillus sp. The sequence goes on from JARXAV010000003.1 coordinate 8,538, forward strand.
ACTATATGCAACACAATCCGAATGCTGGCACTGGACGCAAAGCATTGGTTGAATTCTTTTCAAAATTCTCTAAACCACAAGCAATTAGCGACTCCATTAAAACAGCCGTTGTTGCCATTGTCGCAGAAGGAGATTTAGTGACGATAAGTTTTGTAAGAGAAATGCCCGACCCTGTTGATAAGTCTAAAAAATATACAACCACTTGGTTTGATATGTTTAGAATTGAAAACGGTAAAATAGCCGAACATTGGGATTCTTCCGAAAAGATGAAATTTAATTAGCTACTTTTGGGGGGAACATTGTCTAATCTGGGGGCTGTCATTCAAAGCGTTGGTTTGTCCTCTTGAAGAGGATATAACCAACGCTTTTTCATTGTTTTCCACACTAAAGTCAGTTTTGATAATGAACAGGAAATGAGTAACTTACCTTATCACAAAACACAAGGACTTTTAACTACGATAACCAATGAAAAAGAAAATTCTATCAGGACTAGGTATTGCGTTTGTACTTATCCAATTTGTCCGACCTATTAAAAATGAATCTGACGACCAAACGCATCACATTGCTACGAAGTATCCCATGACTAGCGAAGTCGAACATCTCTTAAAGGTTTCTTGTAACGATTGCCACAGTAACAAAACGGTGTATCCGTGGTACAACAATATTCAACCCGTTGCATGGATGTTGGCAAACCATGTAAACGATGGGAAAAGACATTTGAATTTATCGACGTTTAC
>JARXAV010000048.1 GCA_029865665.1 Flectobacillus sp.
AAACGGTGCGAAATCCGATAGTCTAAATGATGTGCAGGTGTGGTTTCTATCGACTGTCCACTGATAATTCGAGTCGATTTAAACGTTCCATGAACGGCCTCTGGTGCGTCGTCGTCTGGTATAAGCTTTAACAAATCATCCTGTCCATAGACGGATTGAAAGAAGCTTAATATAATAATTGTAAGGGTATATATCTTTTTCATTGCTTTGTGTGGCGTATTAATGGAATGTTTCGAATTAATTATGCTTCAAAAACTCTGACCTTTAACGAACTAAGTAAACTCGTCTGATACTGAGTTAGAGGAGCTTGAGCTGGTGACTGTTTTACTTTACCAGTCAGTTCGAAGCGAGAGCCATGATTAGAACAGAAAATATCATCTGTAGCTGGTTTATACTCAACCGTTGTGCCTTGATGGGTGCATACTTTAGAAAGAGCTACGAATGAACCTGTCATAGAACGAACAACAATAATATTGTCGAAATACAAGAACCCTCCATTCGTTAATAATGCACTATTGGCACTCAGAGATAGATCTATCGTAAAATCTACTTTTCCACCAGAGCCTGTTGTAGGAGCTGAACTTGAATTTGATGGCATGGGCTCTTCTTTCGTACACGAAGTAAGTGTTCCCATGCAATACAGTGCCATTACTGCACTGCTTCCTAAGCTTAAACTGCGAATAAATTCTGAACGTTTCATCTGATTTGTCGTTTATTTAATCAGACTTACGCAGGGAGAGAGAGATTGGATTGGTCTAACTAAAAAAAGCTCATAATCAGAAGATTATGAGCTTTTAAATATGATTTATCACTGAAAATTACAATGATGTCAAATCAAAACTTTCCATAAATGCAGTCGTAAATTGACCAGATTTAAAGATTTCGTCGTCCATTAATTTGATGTGGAATGGAATCGTTGTTTTGATACCATCAATAACAAATTCTTGTAATGCACGCTTCATACGAAGTAATACTTCTTCACGGCTCTGACCAGATACGATTACTTTCGCAATCATAGAGTCATAGTTTGGTGGAATGGTATAACCAGCATAAACATGGCTATCAATACGTACTCCGTGACCACCAGGAAGGTGTAAGTTTGTAATTTTTCCTGGAGATGGTCTAAATCCATTTGCAGGATCTTCTGCATTGATACGACACTCCAATGAATATAATTTCGGATAGTAGTTTTGTCCAGAAATTGGAATACCTGCTGCTACCTTGATTTGTTCTTTAATTAAGTCGAAATCGGTTACTTCTTCCGTAATTGGATGTTCTACTTGGATACGAGTATTCATTTCCATGAAGTAGAAATCTCCGTGCTTATCAACCAAAAATTCGATTGTTCCAGCACCTTCGTACCGAATAGCAGCAGCTCCTTTTACAGCAGCATCTCCCATTTTCTCACGTAATTCAGGTGTTAAAGCAGGCGAAGGAGTTTCTTCACATAACTTTTGGTGACGACGTTGAATCGAGCAGTCACGTTCAGATAAGTGGCAAACTGTTCCATAGCTATCTCCAATTACTTGGATTTCGATGTGACGAGGGTCTTCAACATATTTCTCCATGTATAAACCATCGTTTCCGAAAGCCGCAGCCGATTCTGTTTTTGCATCATCCCAGAGTTTTTCGAACTCTTCTTCTTTACGGATAATACGCATACCACGACCACCACCACCAGCCGTAGCTTTGATGATAACAGGGTACTTAATTTCTTTTGCTAAAACTTTTGCTTCTTCAACCGTATCAATCAAACCTATCGAACCTGGAATTACAGGAACACCAGAGTTTTTCATGGTTTCTTTAGCCGTAGCTTTATCTCCCATCGAGTTGATTTGGTCTGCGGTAGCACCAATAAACTTGATACCATATTCAGCACAAATACGAGAAAATTCAGCATTTTCCGATAAGAAACCATAACCTGGGTGAATAGCATCTGCACCAGTTACTTCTGCCGCAGAAATAATAGCAGGAATATGTAAGTATGACTGACGGCTTGGAGGCGGTCCGATACATACCGCTTCGTCAGCAAACTTAACGTGAAGGCTTTCACGGTCAGCAGTAGAATAAACAGCTACTGTCTTAATGCCCATTTCCTTACATGTTCTGATGATTCGGAGGGCAATTTCACCTCTGTTGGCGATTAATATTTTTTTAAACATCTTTTTAGGTATAAGGTATGAGATATGAGGTATGAAATAGGAGGTAATTACCTAATAATTCATGCCTCATACCTTATACCTAAATTATTGTTCTACAACAAATAATGGTTGGTCAAATTCAACAGGAGTTGCATTTTCTACCAATACTTCAACAATACGACCAGATACTTCTGATTCGATTTCGTTGAAAAGTTTCATTGCTTCGATAATACAAACTGTTTTGCCTTTTGTTACTTCCGAACCTACTTCAACGAAAGAAGGGTTGTTTGGATTACCCGAACGGTAGAATGTACCAATCATTGGCGATTTGATTGTCACACGGTTGCTTGCTACTGGCGCAGGAGCTGCTGCAACTGGTGCTGCTGCTGGAGCAGGAGCCGCTACTGCTGGTGCTGCCACTGCTACTGGAGCTGCTGCAACCACTTGTTGAACTACTGGAGCTGCACCAAAACGTTTGATAGCTAATTTAAGCTCTGATGTTTCAATGTTTACTTCATCTAAACCAGACTGTGCAATAAAATCAATTAGTTTCTGAATTTCTTTCGTTTCCATTGTGAAGGGATGGTTATTTTAGTTTTTAGGTAATACTCCTATGGTCGTTGCAAACCTTGTATGTCTATTTAACTCGCTCTACATATTCGTAAGTACGAGTATCTACTTTAATCTTTTCGTCTGTTTGAATAAACAAAGGAACAGTAATCGTAGCACCAGTTTCTACGGTAGCTGGTTTTTTCGGAGAGTTGGCAGTGTCACCCTTAATGCCTGGTTCTGTGTAAGTTACTACTAACTCAACAAACAAAGGCATATCACATGAAATTGGTAAGTCAGTTTCTGTGTTGATTAAGATTTCAACTTCTAAACCTTCTTTCATTAAATCAGCTCCTTCAACCATTGCTTTATCAAGGGTGATTTGTTCGAACGTTTCATTATCCATAAAGGTATAACCAAACTCTTCTGCATAAAGGTATTGGAATACACGACGCTCAACACGTACTGGGAAAATATTTACCCCAGAGTTGAAGGTATTGTCAATCACTTTACCCGTTGTCAATGACTTCAATTTTGTTCTTACAAACGCAGGACCTTTCCCTGGTTTTACATGTAAGAATTCAGTAATTGAAAATAAGTCATTGTTAAATTTAATAACTAAACCGTTTTTAATATCTGCCGTAGTTGCCATTGTTTTTGAAAATTGGTAGCATTATGTTTTCATATCAGTAATTGCATCATTGAGGTTATATCGTTAAAACCTGCATTCAGCTAACTATTTTATGAGCGTCGAATACTACTTTTTTTTAATAATTATTTTTCAGTCTGCAAAGGTAATAAAAAAGCAGTAAACACCTTGCTTCTTGCAAGTTATCTACTGCTTTCAATTAATATGCCCATTTTAGATAAACGCTACCCCATGTAAAGCCACCACCAAAAGCAGCTAATACAAGGTTATCTCCTTTTTTCAATTGAGATTCATAATCCCAAAGGCATAAAGGAATAGTTGCTGCGGTAGTATTACCGTATTTATGAATATTTAGCATCACCTTATCCGAACCAATACCCATACGATTGGCCGTTGCGTCAATGATACGCTTATTTGCTTGATGTGGAACTAAAAAGGCAATATCATCACCTGTCAATTGATTGCGTTCCATGATTTCAGCCGAGGCATCCGCCATACGAGTTACCGCAAACTTATAAACAGATTGCCCTTCCTGACGGATATAGTGCATTTTGGCATCAATCGTTTCATGGGTAGGAGGGTTCACACTACCACCACCTTGTTGGATTAAGTAATTTGCTCCCGAACCATCCGATTTTAAGATGAAGTCTTGAATGCCTAGCCCTTCGGTGTTTGCTTCCAATAAAACAGCACCAGCACCGTCACCAAATAATACGCAAGTAGTACGGTCTGTATAGTCAACAATAGAGGACATTTTATCCGCCCCCACTACAATTACTTTTTTGTAGCGTCCAGCCTCAATGAACATCGCACCCGTTGTTAGTGCATTGATAAAGCCTGAACACGCTGCTGCTAAATCATAAGAAGCAATATGTGGCAAGCCTACTTTATCACAAATGATATTAGCGGTAGATGGGAAGAAATGGTCTGGACTGATCGTTGCACAGATAAGTAAGTCAATTTCTTCAGGCTTTGTATTTGTTTTAGCAAGCAAACCCTTTACAGCTTCAATTGCCATTACAGAGGTACCCAAGCCTTCACCCTTCAAAATATGACGCTCTTTGATGCCTGTCCGAGAAGTAATCCATTCATCGTTTGTATCAACAATAGTACTTAATTCTTCATTGTCTAATACATAATCAGGTACATACCCAAAGACACCTGTAATTGCTGCTGTAATTTTAGTCATGTTTTTAATGGGTGAATTTTTCAATAAAAGAAGAAATCTTAATTAAGGAGTTCTTCTCTATTTTTAAGATTGTCTAAATTAATGCCTCTTTGATTTTTTCTGTAACCTTTGAGGTAACAATTTGCTGACAAAGATTAATCATATTTTTAATAGCCGTTGGCGAAGATGCCCCATGAGCTATCACTACATTTCCATTCACGCCGATAATTGGACTTCCACCTACGGCTTCATAATTTGTTTTATCCAAAAAGTCGTTTTCCACCCCTTTGTTCTTCATGATACCATAGAGTGACTCGCCCATTTTCAATAAAATATTACCAGTAAATCCATCCGTAACAATTACATCCGCCTTACCCTTGAAAAAATCTTTTCCTTCGAGGTTGCCGATGAAGTTAATTTTAGGATTCTCCTTCATAATCTTGTAGGCTTGCTGAACAACTAAAGAACCTTTTTCTTCTTCTTCACCAATATTCATTAACCCAACTCGTGGATTCTCAATACCAGTAGTTGCTTTGCAATAGACTGAACCTAACAGACCAAATTGATCCAACATTTCTGGTTTTACATCTGCATTGGCTCCAATATCAACCATAACAGCTAAGTTACCATCAGTTTGTGGAGCAAACCCTGCAATAGCAGGACGCTGAACGCCTTCAATCGTTTTCAAGGCAAACAGAGAGCCTACCATCATTGCCCCGGTGTTACCAGCAGAGGCAAAAACATCAACTTGACCTGTTTTTAAAAGTTTAAACCCAACTCCGATGCTGGAATTGGGTTTAGCTTGCATTGCTTTAACAGGATGCTCACCCATTTCAATTACCTCGGTAGCCTCAATAATTTCAATGTTTGAACCTGTAAAATTTTCTTTATCAAGAACTGCTTGAATAGCATCTACTTGTCCAATCAATACGATGGATACGCCAGACGGTAATTCATTGGCAGCTAATACTGCTCCATTTACAATTGCACTAGGGGCGAAGTCCCCGCCCATTGCATCAACTCCTATCTTCATTTATATTTTTTTGGTTAGTACAGGGATATTTAGATGGTAAAATTAATGATTATCTGCAATTCTTTATATAAAAAGAGTTTTTAGTAATCAATAATGCCACAATCAATAAGGTACTCGCAAAAATAGCATTTTATGAAGTTGGAAACAGTAATTTTTTATTGAAACTTTCATTTTTTCATCTACTGAAGTGTATTTTTTAACATGAAATGCTAAAAACGGGACAAAATCAGGCTGTTTTTTGAAAGAACAATCTTGAATTATGCTTGTGAAGCATAACCTTCTACTACCATTTTACCTTTGTAGTAAAGGTTTCCTTCAAATACGTGAGCACGGTGACGTAAGTGAATTTCACCAGTTGTTGGATCTACAGTGATAGTCTTTGGTGTTCCAAAGTCATGAGAACGTCTTTTATCTCTACGTGTGGTCGATATGCGTCGTTTAGGATGTGCCATTTTCTTATTTCCTTTATGTTGTTACGTTAATTCTAATAAATTGAACGAAGGGTCAACCCGCTTCGTTTTGTATAATCTAATTGTTGTTACTATTATTCTTCAAATTTTTAAGAGCTGCCCAACGTGGATCAATATATTCCTCTTTCTCGTCGGAAGCTTCTTCCTCTTCAATATCCTCTTCGTCTTCATCCTCTGAATCTGTATGAGTTGAATAAACTAAAAAGCCTTCTTCTTCGTCCTCATCCCATAAAATATCGTCGTCGTCTTCATCGTCGTCAAAATCTACTTCCATTGCTTCTTCTGCTTGGAAACGTGGATGAAGCTTTTTTATCGGAATTTGTAAGCCAATAAAATCGAATATATCTTGTGCAACATTGATTTGTTGTACATGTCTATCCAATAACATCAACTCTTCAGTTAACTCTTCGGTATGGTCTGCAAACTTCAAAATCATACGTTGAGTAACATCGACAGGACAGTCAAATAACTCTAAACTCCTATCGCAGGTTAGTTCAACACTCCCCACAATGCGGTAATTTAACTGAATCATCGTCTCTGTCTTATCTAATGACACCGTCGCATGAAAGTGACCTTTTTCGATTAATTCTTGCTCTAAGGCTTGAAAAAAAGTATCATCTCCCTCAAACTCATGCACATAGCATTTGTTCTCAAGACGAAAAATGTCGATTCGATATTTTGATAAGATGTTCTTGTTCACTTGCTTTCTTTGAAAAGACTGCAAAATTATAAACTATTTTTTAAAAAGACAAGTGTTTGGCTTATAATAGTTTGTAAGTTTGTATGGAGGTCTAGCTAGTCCCAAATTAGATAGTGCTATTTCTGTATAGTAGCTAATTTTATCAACTTCACTGTAAGCGAGTGTTGATAACGTACTATAATTACTGTAAATCCGTTTATCAATCTCAAGACGAAGCGTCAAGGCATGTTTTTTGCTGTATTCCTGTGAATGGGCTTTCCTCTTGAAACTACTTTATATATTATCAGGCTTAAAATGACAATAAATCTACTAAAAACAAACCGTATCTTCTTATCAACCTTTTTCTTAATCTGGATTGTTACTTTTGTTTGGGTTACAACAGCGTCCAAATTCAACCAGATGGAATGGATCAATAGCCACAATAGCTCATGGGCAGATACATTCTTTTGGTTAGCAACCCAATTAGGTGAAGGAGGTTTTTTTGTATTGGTAATCATCGTATGCCTTTTCATTAAAATAGAGTATTCGGCGATGTTTGCTTTAGCTTTTATAATTAGTACGATTATATCACAAGGGCTGAAACTATTATTTCATTCGCCAAGACCATTGGCTTTTTTTGAAAAGTTAAATCATCCTTGGCATTTTGTGGACGGTATAGAAGTTCATATTGCCAATAGTTTTCCATCTGGACATACTACTACTGCTTTTACTATCTTTACACTGATAGCCTTTATTGGTGCTAATAAAAAGATAAGCCCAATTTGGGTGCTGGTTGCTTCCTTGACAGGTTATTCTCGTAGTTATTTGTTTCAACATTTTCCTGAAGATGTTCTTGGAGGGGCGATAGTTGGTCTTTTGAGTAGCATACTCGCTTATAATTGGATAAAAAGCCATCCTAAAGAGGTGTACGCCAAAGCTCTTTTACGAAAAATAGGAAATAGCTAATTCTAAAATAGGATATAATTTGGAATTATGTTACTCATTCTAAATACTTGTTGCTTGAATATGAGTGGATTAATCCGAATTTTCTATCTTTGTTTTTAGAGAACTTTTTTGTATTATTAAGTATTAAGACACATTTGTTTTAAGAATCATATATCAATATAGTGGAACCTGTTTAAACTTTCGTAGAACCACTGGCGTAAGCAATGAATATATACTGTTTGAGCGCAGCGAGTTTATATATTCTTGAATTTTTTGCGGTCCGCCGCTGCGGTTACTTTTTGTTTCAGACGGGAACGCCTAGTTAAAAAGTAAGGCTAAGAATTAATCAAAGAATTGTATTTTTTAGAAAGTTTAAACAACTTCGTCAATAGAAGTAATTGATTACCAATTTTCACATAACTATGTTTCCCATGTCTCTATGTGGTTAAATATGTCGGGATACTCAATAAATAATGCCTAAATCTGTGCCATTCATTTGGCCTAATAATCATATCACAAACGCTTACTCATGATACAATTTCTTGAAGGTAAATATAAAAAAATCATCAATCGAATTTGGACTTGGTCTTTAAGAGGTCTTCTATGCTTCGTATTTTATCTTATTGCGGTAAATTATAACTTACTATGGTTGTTCGGTGGAATGCCTAGCTTGAAGGAATTAGAAAATCCTCAAAGCCAATTAGCATCTGTGCTTTATTCTGAAGATGGGGTCGAACTCGGTAAGTATTTTAGAGAAAATCGTTCTCCTGTAGAATTTGAAGAGTTATCTCCAAATATTATCAACGCCTTGTTGGCCACTGAAGATGTTCGATTCTCTAAGCATTCGGGTATCGACTTACGCAGTACTTTCAGAGTTATTACAAGTTTTGGTGGTGCAGGGGGAGGAAGTACCATTACACAACAATTGGCTAAAAACTTATTTGATACTCGTCACTTAGAAGAAGGAGATGATGAAAATCAATATAAAGGTTTTTTGATGAAAATACCGAAGGTCAGCACCATTGTCGCAAAAACGAAAGAATGGATTCTTGCAATTCGTCTCGAAGGACGTTATACCAAACAAGAAATCTTAAAGATGTACTTGAATGAGGTAGAGTTTGGAAATAATGCCTATGGAATTCGAGTAGCGTGCAAAACGTATTTTGCTAAAGATGTTAATAATCTTTCCGTTTCTGAAGCTGCAATGTTAATAGGAATGTTGCAAAATCCAGATTTGTATGACCCTCGTCGCCGTCCAGAGAAGTGTTTAATTCGTCGTAATGTTGTGCTAGGACAAATGTATCGCTATGGTTTTTTACCTCAAAGCGAGGCGTTAGCCTTAATGGATAAACCTTTAGGACTTAACTACACCCTAGAAAATCATAACACGGGCGATGCTCCTTATTTTAGAGAAGCCATCAAGAAACAACTGCAAGCAATACTAAAAGATTTGAACAGTACTCGTGGTGAAAACGACCAACTCAACTTATATACAAGTGGGTTGAAAATTTATACAACCATTGACTCTCGCATGCAGCGCTATGCTCAAGATGCACTCTATGACCACATGCGAGCTATTCAAGCAAAATTTTATGAGCATTGGAAGGGAAGAAATCCTTGGGTCGATGAGAATATGCACGAAATAAAGGGATTCTTGAAGGATGCCATGAAAAGAACACCTCGGTATAAACAACTGATGAATGAATTTGGAGGTGATGAAACCAAAGTATGGGAAGTGCTGAGAAAGCCTGTTCCTATGACGGTGTTTTCATGGGAGGGAGAAAAAGACGTTACTATGTCCCCGATGGATTCTATGAATTACTATAAACGAATTCTTAATTGTGGTTTTACCGCAATGAATCCGAATGATGGTCATGTAAAAGCATGGGTAGGAGGAATCAATTTTAAATATTTTAAATTTGACCACGTTCGTCAAAGTAAACGTCAACCAGGTTCTACGTTTAAACCTTTTGTATATGCCGCCGCTATTGAAAGCGATGTCGTTACTCCTTGTGATAATGTGACGGATCAACCTATAACCTTTGGAGCAAATGACGGTATTCAAGGGACATGGACTCCTCACAACTCCAATGGTCGTTACTCGTATGCAAGTATGCCCTTGAGAAGGGCTTTGGGTTTATCCATAAATACGGTGTCCGCATACTTTATGAAAAGGTTAGGACCAGAGAAGATTGCGGAGTTTGCACATCGAATGGGAATTACAAGTGAATTACAAGAAACCCCAGCACTATGTTTAGGTGCTAGTGAGGTCTCTGTATTCGAACAGGTGGCCGCTTATTGTACATTTGCAAATGAGGGCTATCGAATAGACCCAATCATGATTATTAAGATTGTTGATAAACATGGCAATGAACTTAAACGTTTTGGAACAACTACGAAACAAGTCACTACGGCAGGTACTGCATATAAGATGACGCAGTTGTTACGTGGAGCAATTCTTGAACCAGGTGGAACAGCAGAAGGCTTAGATCGAAATTGGAATTGTGCTAAGGATAATGAAATGGGAGCCAAAACGGGTACTACTTCAAACTACTCTGATGGCTGGTTCATGGGATTGACTCAAAATCTAGTAACTGGTGTTTGGGTTGGTGGTGATGATCGTAGTATTCACTTTAGAACAATTGCATTGGGGCAAGGTGCTAAAATGGCAATGCCTGCTTTTGCAAACTTTATGGATAAGGTATATGCTGATAAAACATTGGAGTTAATAGGTTATAAGAAAGAACCATTTAAAAAACCTGAGAATGCAGCAGATTTGGGATGTTATTCAGGACGACCGACTACCCAGACAGTTGATGTTCCTCAAGCACCTACTCCTGAAGCAAAAGAAGACGAAGAAGGTTTTTTAAAGTAGCGAACGAATATACTATATAATAGAAGAGGTCATTGAATATGCTCCGTAGGGAGGTCTTCAATGACCTTTATTGTTTTAATTGAGAATAACCAAGAGAAGAATACCTATTAATAAAGCTTCAATATTCTCATTTATCGGTAAAATCAACTGTACTTTTATTAGAAATCTTATTTACTTAAATCCCTTCTTAATAAAGAACCTGTTTAAACTTTCGTAGAACCACGTGCGTAAGCAATGAATATATTCTGTTTGAGCGCAGCGAGTTTATATATTCTTGATTTTTTTGTTACTTTTTGTTTCAGACGGAAACGCCGAGTTAAAAAGTAAGGCTAAGAATTAATCAAAGAATAGTATTTTTTAGAAAGTTTAAACAGCTTTAAAATGAAACAAAGTATTAATACACATTTATTTTAAGAATCGCACATACTCATAGTAGTGATTGATTAGTAGATTTTCACAAAACTATGTTTTCTACTGTGTTTTATATGGTTAAATATGCTGAGGTGCTTATTATAATTTGATAAACATTTTTCATTATTTTAAGTTGACGAATTGTGTGATTGAGAATATTGAAATGTGCATCAAATTATTTTATTATTTAAGGTTTTGATTTAGAGATAATTGCGAATTATTTTCATTTTTTTAATGGGTTAGGTGTTGTATATTGGGAAAAAATTGCGACCTTTGCACTCCGAAACGACGGGAATAGAGGTTAAGAGAAGAGGTTTTATTTAGGGTATAGCGATTATATTTTAGATGAGGGTTAGAAAAATAAAAAATATTTTTTTTTGAAAAGAGTTTGTTTTTTAAAAATTAAATTCAGACCTTTGCACTCCGAAACGACGGGAAAGTGAGATTAAGAGATTAGGATTTAGCATATAGGTGTTAGATAACAAGCTTCACGCTAGAGTGAAGGTTAAGAGTTCTTTGAAGTGTTGATAAGGTAAAAGAAGTGAAATAATAGATACTATATAGACAGGTTGTTTCTTGTATATGAGTAGAAGATTAGAAGAGCTACGCAAGTAAAGGAATGACAAACTAGAGTAAGAAATTTACAATGGAGAGTTTGATCCTGGCTCAGGATGAACGCTAGCGGCAGGCCTAATACATGCAAGTCGAACGGTGATAGCAATATCATAGTGGCGCACG
>JARXAV010000071.1 GCA_029865665.1 Flectobacillus sp.
CTATACCGAATGGGTAAAACATTTTGAAGGATTGATTGATACGTTGGTGAAAGAGTAGGAGAGAACTGGTTTTAAACCCTTGCAATAGCTAGACGAGATGTTGGAATTTTGTCTAGCTATTTTGGTTTCTCTGTACTTATTGGATAGATACAGTTTTGATTTATAGTTAGCGATAGTTAAAATAGATTCATAATTACAAAATAAGATATGCACATACTAATATTGTTCTACTCTTTTATGCAGTTGTTGATAGCAGACCAAGAGCCTATTTTAAAAATTTCGGGAAATAAAAGTACTCATATTAACTATAAACGGGCTACTACTCCGAGTCGGCTAAAGCTGCATAGCATACTATCGAAACAACTTATAAATAGAGTGGAAAACGATAATTCCTTCAAGAAATTCTTTGATAGCTGTACTAACGAATCATTGACTCATATATCGTCATTACTTATTTTAAGAGTAGAAAATGGTAAAATCAACTATTGTAATGCTTCTTGGAAGAAAGACTTTCCTCTTGATTTTATATTGAATAACTTTTTGAAGAAAAATATAACCATTGATTCTTTTGAAAAACGAGCTGGTAGCGAATCGTTCAAGGAGATAGGCGTATTTTGTGTGTATGATGCACAAACGTCTATTTTTGAAATGGAGTTTGCCGAAATAAAAGCTAATAAATATTATCACATTGGTAAACGACTCATCAAAAAAATCAACGGCGTATCTAAAGCTAATATCATCAATCACCATCATGACACGGTTCGAGAGTAATCAGTGAGGCAACATTTACAGAGAACTAGAATAACTCATTTATTATAAGAATTAGTAAAACATTTTGAGGGATTAATACTTTGGAGAAGTAGGGTACAATGGGTTTTAACCCGTTGCAATAGTTGGACAAGATTTCCAAACCTCATGAATAACAATCATTCTACTACAAACACACAAACCAATAACAAATGAAACATGAGAATTATGAAATACTTAATCTCTTAGGCTATGGACTAGCCAAGTTCGATAATGAATTTATTAAGCAATTTGGTTTTACAACGAAGATTGCATTTTTTGACTATTTTGTGCAATTGAATATTGTCGAAACTGGGAGTGTCGTCAAAAATAGGATGGATTTGTTTGACCCGTTTTTTGAGAATAATAGAAAAGGGTGGTGGCAAAAAGGCGACGCTTATATCCACCGAAAACAGCTAATTGATAGCCTTTTCGGGAATGAAAATGTAGTTGGATATGCCAATATTGTGAAACTGTATTTACAAGAAAGCTATAAAGTGCAAGACCTTTCGGTGGAAGTGAAGCCAATCGTGAAATCGAGATTTAGAAAAATGAGCGAAACAGGATTAGAAGCAGAATTGTATTTTATCAATAACTTCCAATCCATCAAGCACTTTGAAGGGGGCGTTTTGGAAGATGCCCGATTATATGGAGATGGATATGATTTTCAGGTTAGTGTCAATGAAAAAACGTTGCTGTCAGAAGTAAAAGGGATTAGGGCTAAAAAAGGCAGATTCAGACTCACTGAAAATGAATATGCCAAAGCAGAAGAATATCAGTACGATTATTTAGTGACGCTCGTATTAAATTTAGACGATTCACCCACTTTTTTAACGATAGAAAACCCGTTGAGAAATTTAAAATTTGAGAAAAAAACATTCAAATCTGACGATAAAATTGAGTATCACGTAATGGCTGATATAGGTTTAAATTAGAGAAAAAAGAAGATGGAAAATGAATCAATATTGTACGTGCCGACCGTAATCACACCTGTTAAACTCAACGATATTAGTTATCCTTGTCCTGTATGTGATTGGATGATAGCTATAAATACGCTCGTAGATGAAAAGAGAATTCACTCAGTCACTTGTGAAAACTGTGAACACATGGTGATACTTAAAATAAAAAAACTGAACTAATCTTTCTGCACCAAGATAATGGATTAACCTATTGATTTTGAGTGCCTCCTGATAACGGATATACGATTAACTTATAACTTCTTGTTACTCACCATGACCAAAGACGAATTAATCACCGCCATACGAACTGCTTTTAAATCTGTTACTTTAGAAAATGGTATTGGGCTTTGGGAAGCACATGGAATTGATTTCTATTATGGTTTTTCTAACATGATGTTGGAATTGAAGCTCAAAGACGAACGGGTTAATTGGGATAAAATTCCTTACAAAGACTTGGCTGAGTGCAGTAGCTCGCTATCATTTTTTGATGCCAAGGGAATGCGGTTTTGCTTACCGAAGTTTTTTCTTTTTGATTAATTGTCAAAGGAGCTATATGCAGAGGAGGGTATCGAATCACCAGATCTCTTATTTACCTTGAGTTATGAAGTGAGTGGAGAATTTAAGCAAGAAATATTTTCGCTTTTTGACCGTCCACAAATCCAGTGCATTATTGATTTTTTGGAATACAAATTGGCTGAAATTGAAGTACAACGTGAGGAAGCCTTAACGAATGAGGACTATCTAGCTCTATTTTATGTGGAAAATGACTGCACCCAACTTCGTGAAACGATTAATGAATGGAAACAAAAGGTGCTTTCCCTGTAGAAATGAGCATTTTAATGTAACTTATACTGATTAAGTTAATTCAACATACAAGAGAAGACAGTTCCTTTATGTTACACGATGACCAATAGCACCTATGAAATTAAAAGTTAGTTGTCAACTCGACTACCAAGTTCATGAAAATGCCGCCTTAATTTTGATGCTTCGTCCGCAAAGTGGGATAAAACAGGAGATTATCGAAGGAAGTTTTGTGATAACACCATCCATTCCCATTGTCGATTACAAAGACCATTATGGCAATTTATGCAATCGCTTATTAGTTCCTTCTGGATTTTTTAGCGTTAAAACAGCATCCGTTGGCATTACAAGCGATACCATAGAAGTAGATTTCAACGCAGGTTTAATTTCTGTGGAGAATTTACCCGCAGATACCTTGGTTTACATTGTACCAAGTCGTTATTGCGAATCGGATAAATTAGCCAATCTTGCAAGGGAAGTTACCCAAAATTTCACGCCAGGTTATCCCCAAGTAGAAGCCATTCGGCAATGGATTAGCAATCATATCAAATACGAGTATGGGCATAGTTTACCCACTACGTCGGCGTATGAGATGGCTCAAACCAGAATCGGTGTTTGTCGTGATTTTGCACATCTAGGCATCAGTTTATGTCGTGCATTAAGTATTCCAGCACGTATGGTAGTGGGGTATTTATATGAGTTGAATCCGATGGATTTACATGCTTGGTTCGAAGCCTACGTAGGCGATAGGTGGTACACTTTTGATGCTACGCAAAACGTTCCGAAAGGGAATAGAATTGTGATTGCTTATGGAAGAGATGCCAGTGATGTCGCCTTTGCCACGCAATTTGGCAATATGGAGTTATTGAACATGCAGGTCTCGGTGGAGGCAGTATTATAAGCTATTGCGTTTAACTCGCAGATTCATAGCGTGAATGTTACATTCTTTATCGTGAATAAAAAATCTAAAGGCTCATCATTGTGTACATTTGTGATACGAATGTTGTGAGGGAAAGTAAAAGATAAATTCTCAGGTAATGTTTCGAATAAATGGTTAGTTTATTACAGAAAATCCTGCCTGCGACAGCTTCGTAAAATCAATGTATGGACAACGAAAAAGAGGAGTCAGATAAAGCCTCCAATGCTTCCAAAAAACGTAAAGAATGGGTCACGCCAGAAATGACTACCGTTGAAGTGGAAAGTGGCACAGCACTACATGCTGAGGTAGAGAAAATGTTAGCAAATAAAATTGCTAAGTCAGAAGAGTAGCGGTATTAACGATTGGATTTGTTTAACTATTTATCATCCACTATTGCCTCAATAATACATTGAATGTCAGTTGGTTAGTTTGATAGAAATGTGGCCTTTCAACGTTGGTAGCCCTTATGCTATTAATAGGGTAACCTGTTTTTAATGTTTACTCTATTACGAAATCCACTCAGTTTTTGGGTGGATTTTTTATTGTACTCAACATAGATGATGCCCAATTATCCTCCCTTATCCCACAAAAGTGTTATTGACAGTCACCTCTTAAAGTCAGAACTTTGATATATGTTTTAGCAAAACCCGCTTAAATATTAAAGTTATGAAAAAAATATACCTATTTGCGTTACTGTGTTTCGTCCAAAGAGGTTTCTCACAAGACCTAAGCAATTTGAAAGACCAGAAACCAATTGCTATTTCTGGCGGTATTAATCTAAACATGAGTACCTACAACAGTTTATCGGGTGGGCAAACTCGTTTAGACCCTTTTTCTTGGACACTTAGTGCTTCGCCAACGCTTAGTCTTTATGGAGTTCAATTACCTTTCTTTTTTTTACTCAACAAACAATCTCGATCACTTTCTGGGCCGTTTCAACAGTTTGGGGTAAGCCCAACGTACAAATGGGCAAAAGCTCATTTGGGGTATCGTAACATTATGTTCTCGCCCTACACCTTAGGCGGAAGGCTTTTCAATGGAGTTGGTTTAGAGCTAAATCCTGGCAAATTGCGTTTTGCCGTAGTTTATGGACAATTTCAAAAAGCAGAATTAGGCTATTTGAGTGGTACAACACCCACCAATCCTACGATACCAAATGGCTTAACGCCTGCTTATCAACGTACTGGATATGCAATGAAGTTGGGTTTTGGGACTATGCAAAACCATGTAGATATAAGTTTATTGAAAATTAAAGATAACCAAGGTTCTATCACCTTTCCTGTCGATTTTACCAGAATAACACCTGATGAAAATACGGTAGTAGGTTTTTCGCATCAATTTTTACTTTTCAAACATTTATTTTGGCGGAGTGATGTAGGCGTAAGTCTTTATACTCGGGATGTTCGTCGGGAAATGTTGGATGAAGAAGACTTAGCTAAATTCGCCTCCATCAAAAATCTCGTCGATATTCGGAAAGGTACTTCTTTGGGTTGGGCTGGCGAAACAACGCTTGGTTTACAGTTTAATACGTTCACGATTCAAGGGCAGTATAAGCTGATTTCATCCGATTATCAGTCGATGGGAGCTTATTTTTTCAATACCGATATGGAAGAATATACGGGGTCTGCCACGCTTGCTGCTTTACAAGGAAAAATACAATTATCGGGTACGTATGGAATCCAAAAAGATAATGTCAGTAAACTCAAAGAATACACGACAACTCGAAATATTGGAGCAGCAAATTTGAATGTACAATTTTCAAAAACACTGGGATTATCCGTGAATTATTCCAATTATGGGACTACTCAAAACATTCCTTCTCAAATTATTGATACCGTTAAAATCGCACAACTTAATCAGAGTTTAATGATTGCTCCTCGTTGGTTCAAACTCTCAGGAAAGATTTCTCATGCGGTTAATGGGGTAGTATCTTATCAAAACTCCAATGATTTGAACACCATTTCAAAAGTACGTACCGACTTCAATAACCTTTTTGGCTCATTGACTTATAGTTATGGCATTCCTTCCCGAAAGATAAGTTTTACCCCAGGGTTAATTTATATTCGAAATCTCTTACCTATTTACAATACGTCATCGCTTGGTGCTTCATTTGCTGCTCAAAGAGGGAGTAAAACGAATAATTTCACGACATCTCTATCGGTTAATTATACTCAAAACGCTCAAAATCAGGTAAATACTGGGAGTACCTTTAATACTCGTTTAAATGGCACGTATCGACTAACTAAGAAGCAACAATTGACGTTAAGTGTATCGTCTATCGTGAATACGGATAAAAAAACCGAACGAAGAAATTTTTCTGAATTATATATGAATGCTGGTTATGGCATTTCATTCTAACAAAAGATAGGCATCCTTTAATACTTTCAATATGAAACGAATACTTTTTTACTTATTGCTCGTGTTGTTTTCTTTCGAAAAGATAACCGCACAACAGTTAAAGGTAACTGCACAATTGATTATCTCTCCGCCTTTTAGTCCTAGAGTAGTCGATTTTGTGGATAACCCCAACAAGCAAGCCGCCCTAGTTATCATTACTAACAATGGAGAAGCCGCCAATACTCCTGTGAAAATTATTGGACAAATTACCAATCGGACTACTGGCGGTAGGATTTTTACAAAATCTGGCTACAAACCCGATGTGCCGATTTTATTGCCCCCAGTTGGACAACCCTTACAGATAGATTTTGGACAAGAGAATAGGGGTTTTGTGGACATAAAAAATACTGAAATCGTTGGGTTCGACAAGGCAACTCAAGACCAAATTATCCTTTCAGGAATTTTTCCGCAAGGCTATTATGATTTTTGTGTATATGTAGTGCCTTACGATGTTAATGTCGAAAATTTTCAAAATATCACAGGGCAATGCCAAAGTATTCCCTTGACGTTTGTAGAACCGCCTCGGCTAACCTTACCTGCTTGTGGTTATAAGATGATTAAACGGGAGAATGTTCCCCAACAACAGGTATTTACGTGGTCGCCACCAGTCGGAAATATTTCGGGTGCGCAACTTCGTTATGATTTCTATTTATTGAAAGTACCAGACGGACAGAATCCGAATGATGCGATGGACAATGCGATTAAGTTTAACGTTGGCAATCCGTTTACGGAAAAAGATATTGTGAGTACTTCTTTAAATTATACACAAGCCGAACCCGAACTAAGCCTAGGAAAATATGTGTGGCGTGTGGTAGCGAAAGATCAACGGGGCGAAGCTGTTTTTCAGAACGATGGACAAAGTCAAATCTGTACGTTTGAGGTAGAAGCACCACCCGCTCTACCTGTGCCACCAGCACCAGCACGGCAAGCTCAAGTGCCTTTGATTGGGGCAAGTACTTGCAAAGACACGGAATTACCTGCTGATAAAACTGCTATTTATCCACAAGAGGAATTGGTCGGAAAAGCGTTAAAACTAGGCAAATTTGAGTTGAAAGTAGATGAAATTAGTAAAAATGGAAATGGTTATGATGGTAACGGGCGAGTATTTTGGAATTCGATACCTATAAAAGTCGTTTTTACGAATATTAATTTCAATGCAGCCTACGAAATTTTTAGTGGCGATGCACAAGCTGATAATACGAATTATGATTTCCCTGACCCCAAAGGAATTACCAAGATGAGTACTTGGAAACAATTGGCGAAAGGTGGGCAAGGTTTTGATATAGGTAGTTATATCGACGCTATTGAAGGAAATGCGATTCAGAAAGTGAGTGCCTTAGCAGCCGTAAAATTACCTGTGGGAGTACCTACGAAGGCGGGTTTTATAGGGATTAACTATATGCGTTTTAGTCCGCATGGAGCAGACATGGGGGCATTGTTCAATTTGAAAATGCCCGAAGCGAACCAATTTCTTTCGATGGCAGCTGTGGATGTTTGCATGGTACCAAATAAAGCTTTTGCAGGTGATGCCAATCTGATTTTAGTGGATGATTTTAAATTCCCAGAATTACCTTTCAATTTTATTCAAGGAAAATACCCCAATCCCGACGATTCGGGTACGTATGCACGCATCGCTGGCGATAGTTTACATCATGTTCATGCCGTAATGGATTTGAACTTTGGGGACTCTTTCTTGAAATTAGACGATGGCACAGGCAAAGTGGTTGCAGGGGATGTAAAGGCAAGAATGATAACAGATTTCTTAGCTTGGAACGACTGGGTGGCTACAGTAACGATGCCTACTTTCACGGTGGATGGCTTGAAGGACTTTACGATTAATGGTGTAAACGCTTTTTATGACCATTCTGACAAAAGAAATCCTGTCGATTTTCATGTGCCAAATGAGTACAAAGGCGACCGTGGAATGACTTTCCGTGGGCTTTACATGAAAAAAACAGAAGTAAAATTGCCGCCTAAACTAAAAGGTACAAAAGATCAACGATTGGGTTTTGTGACCAGTGATTTTATTATTGATGATAGTAATGAAATTACCGCTGTAATTGAACCGATGAATAAACCTGTGGTCGATTATTCAACAGGGAAAATTGGCGATTGGGGTTTCTCGATTGATGATTTTAAAATAAAAATCGTACAAAATCGCTTTGAATTGGGTATGATGAAAGGAAAATTGCAATTCCCAATTAGTAACGATTATTTGTCGTATTCATGTAATCTTCGTAGTAACCTAGACACGATGCAGTTTGTCATTGATGCAAAAGAAGATTATGATGTGCCTATTATGATGGCACGAATGAAATTGAGTAAAAATTCAAGTTTCTTGTTAGAGTTTAATGGAAATACAAAAAAAATCGACTTGGATTTAAGTGGCTCTGCCAGTATTGGCTTAACCCAAAAAAGCCCAATAGCAATTCCTTTAGTGAAATTTGAACATTTTAGACTAGCAAACTCTAAGATAAAACCAACCATGCAGGGCGAAAAAGAACTGTATTTGGATGAAGGAGAATGGAAACTGTTGGGGGGCTTGTGGGATAATAAAAAAGATCCCAAAGATAATAACAAACAGGGGGGAGGACCAGCCTTCGAAGATGCGTATTTGCCAACTACAGTGGCAGTTGAAAACGAAGATAAAGCGAATTTAGCAGGCTTCCCAATAGAATTGACTCCGCCTAAATTTGTGTATAGAGGACTTGATGCAATCGGTTTTGGTTTTGGGGTAAAAGTAAACGTAGGCGGAGGGGATAATACCATCGTTGGGGCTGAAACTAAAGTCGAAATCTTGGGGAAACTCAGTTATGTAAACGGGAAAATGACTCCTGCTTTTTCTAAAGTCAATTTAGAAAAAATTATGATTAAAGGGGCAGTTGGCCCGGCAACCGTTGAAGGAGAACTTCGCCTTTTTGATGAAGATGCCCTTTATGGAACAGGTTTTATTGGCTCTGCTAAAGTGAAAATACCCAAAGTGGCAACTGTAAAAGCAACCCTTCAATTTGGAAGTAAAGGGTTTTATTATGGTTATGTAGATGCCAGTGTGTTGCTTACCCCCGGTATTGCGGTGGTGCCTCCTTTGATGTGTGCGGGTTTCGGTGGTGGATTTTATTTTAATATGAAAATGAATACGCCTTTAGCACAGACCATTAAGGATGTTGCCCCGAATACGC
Organism: Flectobacillus sp.; assembly: GCA_029865665.1. The sequence goes on from JARXAV010000071.1 coordinate 9,042, forward strand.
AAACGACGTTAGCAGGCTCAAGCAATACGGGGATTAATTATACGCCAATGCTTGGTAGCTACGGAATCAAAGCCAATGTGTATATGAGTTTGGCAGACAAAAAAATGATACTTGCCAATTTGGGAATCGAAGCGAGTATTGCCAATGGAGCATTTAACAATTTTACGGCTTCGGGTAAAGCAAAAGTGTTGAGCTTAGATGAAGACCCTAACCGAAATGGACAATGTTTATTGACAGCCCAAACAACGGTTACGATTACGCCAAGTAGTTTTGATATGAATGCAGACGTAGAGGTAGAACCGCTTCCTGGTTTTGCAAAAGTGCTTGTTCCGTTCAGAATGCACTTCGCCGATACGTGGCACGTGAAGGTGGGTGATCCAGCAGAAGGGGCAAAGAAGGTCGATTTTAAATTATTACAAGTCGGTAGTGAAAACGATGCACTTTATGTGTATTTAGGGGCAAAAGCTTATTTCGCTTTTGGTAACGACCTTGGTGGAATGCCAGCGTTACCCAAAGAAGTACAGGAGTTTTTACTGGCAAAAGAAAACGTCAATGATAATCGAAGTAATGTCGTAGAAGCCGCCAACACAAAAGGGGAAATGAAAGTGAATGATGATGGCGAACCTATTGGCAATCCAATGACTTTTAGCGTATTGGCAGGGGCAAGATTGGACGGTAGGTTGAAAGTAGCCGTAGGGCCATTGTCTGCCAATGCGACCATTATTGCAGGGTTTGACGCAGCATTATCGAAAGGATTAAAATGTAATGGTCAAACTATTGCGGGACTTTATGGCTGGTATGCCAACACGCAAATTTATGCTTATGCCAACGGAAACGTATCAGTATCGGGTAAGGTTTTTGGCTCACGATTTAACGTAAAATTGATGGACTTAACAGCAGGTGCTTTACTCCGAGGAGGTTTACCCGAACCGACTTGGGGCGAAGGTAGATTGCGTGTAAAAGGAGAAGTATTGGGTGGTTTGGTAAAGGTAGATACCGATTTTGATTTTGATTTCGGACATAAATGTGAAGCGGTATTTGCAGGTGATCCTTTAGGAAATATCAAAGTAATTGCAGAACTGAATCCTAAAAAAGGAGAGAAAGAAGTAGATACGAATGGCGATTTACAGGCTGTTTTTAATATGGGGATGGATACTGATTATAGCATTGCTTTACCCGATGGACAACTACGAACGTATTATTTTACGGTTCAAGATTATTCGTTGACCAATCTGAAAACCAATCAAAAATATACTGCAATTGGGGCAAAACAATGGGTTAATAACAACGAACAACTGATTTTACCGTTGAACGGACATTTGAAATCAGAAACCAATTATGCCTTTAAAGTACAGGTGCGTCTTTGGGAACGGGTAAACAATGGACTTCAAGACCCTTTCATAGACGAATCGGGTGTGAGAGAGCAGCGTTTTGAAGAAGCTGAAAACGTGTTTACTTCAGGAAAACAACCCGATTTTATCCGTTGGAAAGACGTGGCTTACACTTGGCCAATGGACGGACAAAATTACTTCTTGAAAAATCAAACGCCTAAAATCGTTATTTCTGGAGATATTCCCGATGAATTATTAGAGGATATTAATGGCTTGATGTATAGCCGAAAGGATTATGAATATACTGCCTATTTTGTGCCTGAAAATATGGGAGATACGCTAAAAACAAGCCTTCAATATCAAGCTCCTTCAGCGGGTACTCAAGGTAAAATACTAGCGGATATTCCTGCCAATTTGCAAAACTCAACGGTCTATCGCTTAGAGTTACATAAGATTAAAGTGAAAAAGCTAGAAACTATTCGTTTTAATAATGCCATTTTACGAGGGTATCAACAAGTAGGAAAGGTAAATGATAATGGGCTTGCAGCCTATCAAATTAAGTTCAATACCTTGACTAATAATCAAAATCAAACGGCTCAATCCAATGATAAGGTGATGTTCTCGTTGGCTTTTAAAACGAGTCAGTATAATACGTTTCAAGAAAAAATGGCGGCAACTAGCTTTCAAACAAGTAAATATGAGGACGAAACGACTCCGCAGTCAAACGCTTATTTGTTTATCAAAGCTACACCAACAGAGGGAGCAGAAAATTTTGAAGATGATGAACTCAAAGAGCATAAGTTTTCTAGTCGTGGAGTGCTACAACCTGCTTTATTAACGGTGAGTACACCCGCATTTAGTCAGGGGAATACAGAATTTGATCGTGATGCCAATAGTACTATTTATAGTATTCTTGCTGAAATTCAGTATGGTTATGTAGGACAAGTAACGCCAAGCTATACCGATTTACGCAATTTTTCATATCAGCCGACTAAGAGTGTGGTAATGGGTAGAGTACTTCCTACGATAGGGAATGTACTGTTGAAAGACCTTCGTTCCATCAATATAGACGACATTCTTAAAGGGAATAATGAAACTGGAAAAGATGAAAACGGTCTAACTAATCCTGTAGCTAATGTGAGTCCTGCTAGTAGTAAATTATTTGCTTGGAATGCTGTGGGGTCGTCTAAACTGCTGGTATTATCAGGTATTTATGGTTTTTCTATTAATGAAGCTCCAACAAAGTCATATCAGTTTACGCTAAAAAGTGATTTTATAGCCTATAATGATTTCATGGCGGTCAGAATGTTTGGTGAAAAAGTACAGCGTGTAAGAAATACCTATCAACAATATTTTGGGAATAATTGGAAAAATCAAATGGCAAGAAGTGCCAATACTGAAATTTCTTTCGCCAGTAAAACCCTCAATATTACTGCTTCTTATGCTGGGCTATTGAATAATCCTGCAACCTTAGACCGCTTTGGCGATTATACCTCGGTAGATTATTATATTTTCAAGAAACGAAAAAATGGTTCAATTGCGAAAATCAACTTGATCTATCAACCTTATCCTGGAGCAAGTGAAGTAAGTGTAACGAAAGATATTCAAGTTGGAGCATCCCCCGTTTTTATACCGCCTGCGGTTTATCCTGTTATGCAAAGTAATATCCCTAATGCAAAGGCTGCAAGCTATTTTGTACGTCCTGCGTGTTTTAATTGCGATAGGTAGCACTTCTGCATTCGGGTATGTCTGAGGGCTTTCCCGAATAGAAAAGGTAAAATGTTTATCAGAAATTAAAGCTGTTTAACCATCATTAAAGATGAAAAAGATACTAGTATTCCTCCTGTTTTTTGGTTTTTTATGGGCAGAAAAAGCCTTCTCACAAAAGACAAACCGTACTCCAAAAGATACGTTAACGAGCATCAAAAAGCCAAAAATTATGCTTTTAGCTCGTAATTATGGTGATTCCATCGTTTTGCGTTGGTCGCCCAATATGCCTGCCTATTGGTTGACGGGTACAGTACGTGGCTATTTCATTGAACGAACCGAATATACCAAAGAAAATCAACAGGGTATTCGACAGTTGTTAACTCCTAAACCCTTAAAACCTTGGACGTTCGACGAAATGAAAAAACGTTTGGTAGAGGATGAAAAAGGAATTGGCGTAGTGGGTGAAATGCTATACGGCTATCCAGAGGATAAAAAATTTGCGGCTAATTTTTTCACGATAAAAAAAGTGAGCGAAGAACAAAATCTACGTTTTGCTACGACGTTAACGGCGGCGGAGTTTTCTAAAAAAGCAGCCGATGCCGCAGGTTTGCGATTTGTGGATAAAAATATCAAGAAAAAAGATGCTTTATATACCTACAACGTTTATTTGGCTGAAAGTGAAAGTCCATTAAACAGTAAAATTGCACTTGATACCGCCCAAGTGACGATTGAAGCAGGACAAAGCTTTTTGACATTTGCTCCGTTTGTAGATAAACCTGAAAATGGGGATCAACAAACTACCTTAATCTGGGATAGGTTAGGCCCTGAGGGAGATTTTTCGGCTTTTTATATTGAAAAAAGTGAAGACGGAAAAAGCTTTAGAAGACTCAATCAAACGCCTTTTGTGATGGGAAAAGCTGACCCTGAATCGTTAGAAAAAAATGCTTTATTAAAAGCTCAGTTTGCCAAATGGGAAAATAAAGCGTTTTATATGGATAGTCTTGCTAAAAATTACCAGAACTATTACTACCGAATTCGTGGGATTGATAGTTTTGGAGAAGAAAGTAGTCCTTCCGAAACCATCGTTGCTAGGGGTAAAGATTTAACACCGCCTAAATCGCCAGACGACTTTAGGGCTAAAAATATAGATAACAAAGCGATTGTGCTTACGTGGAAAAAGCCTGTTAAAGAGGCTGACTTTAAAGGGTATGTTATTGGTCGTGGCCCAACTGTAAACGGTCCTTTTAAGCCAATTACGCAACAACTCATTTCGCCTGCTAGTTTAACGTTTACCGATACCGAACCCCAAGCTTATATTGGCGATTATTATATCATTGCCTCTGTAGATACGGCTGGAAATTTGGCTTACACCTTACCTATTGCAGGGGGAATTGAAGACCGTTTACCGCCTTCATTTCCAACAGAGTTGAGTGGTAAAGTAGATTCTTTGGGTGTGGTGAAAATCAGCTGGAAAAGCCCTAAAAACCCCGATGTAGCTGGTTTTAAAGTATATCGCTCTTATACACTCGAAAATAAATACCCTACTCAGCTAACTCCAGTCGCAATTTTAGATACGAATTTTACCGATACGTTGGCAACAAAAATGTTAAATGAAAGCGTTTATTATAGTGTTGTGGCAATTGATTTAAGTAATAATCATTCTGCTCTCTCGAAGGCTCTGATGATAAAACTACGAGATAAAAATCCACCTACAACACCCGTGATTAAAGACGTTGTGTTAACCGATAAAGCTGCTATCTTGTCGATTCTAGGTAGTGAAAGTGAAGACGTGATAGCTCATATTATTTTCAAAAAAGAAGGGAATAGCGATTGGGTAATACTCAAAGAAATTCCTCAAAATGGAGAAACAAATGTGCTGACATACGAAGATGATTCGGTGATTACGAACAAATCGTATCAGTATGCAGTGGTGGCAAAAGATGATGATGGCTTAGTATCGCCAAAATCTTTTCCAATTGCAGTAAAGTTTGTTAGCAAACTAGCTTATCAGACGATTTCCAAAATAGACGTACAAATGGATGTGCAACAAAAGCAAGTAGCATTGACATGGTCACCCATTGCGAACTCCCAACTGAGTCATTATATTATTTATCGTTCTGTTAATGGTGAAGGATTAACAATGCTTGCTTCCAGTAAGACCCCCAATTACAAAGACAAGGATATTGTACTCGGGAATACGTATCAATATGCGATTAAAGTAGCCTATCAAGACGGAAAATTTTCAGATATAGGCTTGCTAAGTAATGCTACCCCAAAATAGACGACTGAGTTAATAAGCAGGGATTTTAATCCCTGCTTCACTTACTTATCATCCACTCTAGCCTCAATGATACGTTGAATGTCTGTGGGTACGTTTGATAAAAAATCGTAGCCTGTCAGTTTTTCTATCATATCTACTGATACTCGGTAGCTTCGCCAATTGGTTACTTCTAAGGAATTTTTATTGGGAATATTCACCGCAATTATTCGAGTATTGGCATTAACTCTACTGGCATCATTTTCGCCAATGGGTAAGATTACGATGATTTTCCACAGCGAAACGGGTACGATAATATCGTTATTTTTCCCGATTGTTTGGGCTGTCCCGTTTGCTCCTGTTCCTCCCTTACCAAGTACGCCTGCAATGACATATACTTCGTTGGCATCACCCAATTGGTTGCGAGTATATTCTTCTAAACTTTTCCAGATACCACGGTTATGTTCGGGGGCTTGAGGAGCCATATTCGTCATATAGAATGATTCTTGGTTAGATAGCAAGTCTCCGTCACGGTCGTCGGACGGGCAAAGGTGTCCTCTGTCGAAACCCGTATTGGCATAGTCTCTCGGTGTAACGGCATACCAGCCTTGCGGTAGTTTATCATCAGGTCTAAAATCGTTTTGCCTTGGTGTTTCTCCTTTCCAAGCCGAACTTAAATGCCAGCTAATCCAGTTGGCTGTTCCTTTATTACGGTTATACGAAAGCGAATAAGCCTGTTTTTCCATTAGGTAATTATCTTCGTACGAGGTATTTTTTACCGCACCGCTCGGGTTACCTAATGTCAGGTTGTTATCACGTGTTGCCACGCTTTTCTTATTCGGACTAGGTGTTGGGCTAGGACTTGGCGTTGGTGGTGCAGGCGGATAGTAAGTGCCTGTCTGATAGGTAACAATGCTCAAATCGTCTATGTTCAGACGATTACTTGTACCATCTGTTTTTCTGATTTCAATACGGCACGCCTCAGCTGTATTCAGAATCAAACTCAGCTCTTTTAATACTTTGTTGGTAGCCGTCGTGCTGTTGATACGAGTCCATGAACTACCTCCGTTTTTAGATAAATAGACATCAAACGTAACACTTTGGTCAAGTTGATAAACGGCATAGTTAAATTTAAGCTGTTGAATCCCCGTAGGTACATCAAATGCCATGCTTATTTTACCAGATTCTTTGACACGAATAGCTTTTGTACCGTGTTTACTATCGTTGTCGGCAGAACCCATCATGGCATTTTCTAAGTACCACTGTCCCGAACTTACCGAGATTGTACCTCCTTCGTATTTGTTCTTGCTGGCATCGTCGAAGCCTTCTGGAAAATTAGTCGCTACTTTAACTTTTACCGAACTGGAAGTGACCACTGGAGGAGTACTGGTCGTAGTGGTAGGCACATAGCTAACACAGGCATTTAAGAATAAACTGCATCCAAATAGGAAAGCCGCTCCGTAATTTTTTTTGAAGAAGGTTGTTTTCATGGAGTTGGTGGGTTACGGGTAAATGGGTTTTAACCCGTTTAAGTTTACGGGTAAACAGGTTTTAACCTGTTTAAGTTTATGGGTCAACGGGTTTTAACCCGTTGAAATTAATATTATGTATCGACGGGTTAAAACCCATCTACCCCAATCGACGGGCTAAAACCCGTCAGCCCCAATAAAACCCATCTACCCAATAAAAAAGAAGGTACAAAATCAACGACTCTGTACCTTCTTTTGTTGTATGTGATATTGATTCGTGGGAATCTTATTTTGCATAATTTACAGCACGCATTTCACGAATTACCGTTACTTTGATTT
>JARXAV010000088.1 GCA_029865665.1 Flectobacillus sp.
CCCGATTTTATGCAACTTAATGAACAGAAGAACTCGTTGCACGTTAAATTGAACAGCAGAAATGAACACAAGATCTTTGAAAAGACCTCATTTCTAATAAATAGAAAATTATCGAATGAGAAAATCAGAAGACTTTCGCACAAACGCATTTCGGTAAAAGGAAAAAGTATAAGCTATATTTGGTGTTTTAACAGGTTAGTTCTTTCATTTTTCAGATCGAGCATACCACAATAATTTCAACAAAAATCATGCCTAACCCTATAATTCAGCAGCTATAAAATCAATAAATCAATACCCCCTAGAACGTCAAAAAAAGTATTTCAAAGAATAAGAAACTGACCCTCTAAAAAACCAAATTCTCGACTATCTATACAGAACAATAAAACTGAATTTTCAACGATTACCTTAAAAAATATACGTAAATGACAATTTTGAATTGAAAGGAGTACCTGGCGTAAAATGTATTTCTTCCACCGAAGTAGTCTCATTTTTCAGACGACTTTCGGTTGCAAATTGGGTTTCTTTCCACTTTGTATTAAAAATATTCTGAATGGATAAGCCAATCGTTGATTTCTTATACGTGTAACTTACCAGAGCATCGCTCACAAAATATCCTTTGGCAACAATCGTATTATCCTCATTAGCTGGTCGGTCTGCTATGTAACGGTAACGTAAACTTCCGCTAAAGCCCGTTTTGTTTTTGAGCGTAATTCCTCCTATCGTCGTAAATACAGGTGCTAAAGGTAGATAATCTTGCCCTGTTGCCACTCCAACAGCACGTGGTTTTGCCCAGTTTAAGTCGGTGTCGATAAAGATATTTTTGGCTAACTGATAACGTATCGAAACATCCCATCCACTCCGAACCGATTTCCCAGAAGGTTCAACAACCCCAGCATCGCCTACATAGACAAATTCTTGATTGAGCCACAGATACCAGTAAGCGGCATTGATAACCATTTGTGGAAAGGGTTTCCAGATTGTTCCCAAGTCTGAACCATACGCAGCGGGCAAAACTTCTAATCCCTTTTGAGCAACGACTACACGAGTATCGTTGGAGTGAAAGCCTTTTCCTGAGGTCGAATAAAATTGAAGTTTGGGATTGAGCGTATAATATAAATTGAATTTGGGCGAGACAATCGAAGCAGAAGCAACACTTCGTTTATCGTTTGCCAAATGGTCAGTATATTGATTATGAAAATAGTCGAATCGGAGTCCTGCAATGACTGATAATTTAGGAGAAAGTTGAACCGTTTCTTCCACAAAAGCCCCTAGATTAGCCTCGTTGATGTCACCCAATTGGAACTGCTCAAGTGTTTCTGAACGATTTTTAGTATGCGATAACTCACTATTATTGGTCATATCGTGGCGGTAATTCAGCCCCAATGCCAAGGTTGCATCCCGATTGCCGAGTTGATGCCCTATCGAATAACTACTGTTGTATCCCCAAAGATTACGAGCTTCTTTTTGCCTAATTTGGTCGCCATTGAGCGAATCTTCTAAGTAAAAAGTAAAGTTAGAATAGAGTTCAAAATGATAATTAGAGTAGAAAAACTGATTTTTCCAGACGTGATTTGGTCGTACTAAAGTACTCAGCTCTACATTTAGATTTGTTCTGCTGGTTGTTCCCCCTTCGTTGGGGTCAATTGCTCCATAAAAACCAATAGAACCATCGGCAACAGAACGGTCTGGAATTTGTCCAGAGGCATCCCACCTACTCCAAAAGGTAGAAGCTGTAAAAGTCAAACTGGTATTTTCACGAAGATGCCCGTGATACTTTCCGAAGAGATTGAAGCGTTTAAAATGCTGCGGATTCTCGAAATAAGCATCCGAGTAATTGTATTCAGAAGCAAGAAAAGCGGACTGATTGCGTGCTGCGGATTTTGTTCCCAAGAGGTTTACTGCCCCCACTAAACGATAAGTATTGAACTGACCAATTTCTGTTTTGATAAAATTTTGGTCTAAGACTTTTTTCGTCTGATAATTTGCCCAACCAGCCGTTGTGAAATTACCTTTATCGGCATCGTAAAGCCCTTTTTTGAAGGCTACGTTTTCAATTAATTCGGGAATGATAAAATGGGCATCGGCATACCCTTGTCCATGAGCGTGCGACACCATGTTGATAGGCACACCGTCCACGGTTAAGTTAATATCCGTTCCGTGATCGAGGTCAAAACCCCGTAAGAAAAGTTGTTCGGCTTTTCCTCCGCCTGCATGTTGTCCGATAAATAAGCCTGGAATCATCCGTAACACATCTTGCGAATTATTGATGGTTCGGAGTTTCATATCTAGGCTAGAAATCAGTTGTTGATTTCTGGGATTATTGGCAACGACTTTCACTTCTGCCAATGAAAAATCTACTGATTTTAGAGAAAAGTTAACAGCAACGACCTCATCATCCGCAACAACCACCTCTTTTTGTTCGGTGGCATAGCCCAAAAATGAAACTTCTACGAGGTAAGTAGCAGGCTTGAGGTTATGAATGTGAAACATCCCTAAGTCGTTGGTACGAGTTCCTTGTGTTTGTCCTTTGATAACGAGATTTGCTCCAACTAGAGGTTGCTGTGTTTTAGCGTCAATGACTTTGCCGACAATACCACCTAAATGTGCGTGTACCACAAAAGGAAGCATGAGCAATCCGATAATAATTGTTTTAAACATGATGAATAAGTTTATGATGAATAAGGCTGCAAGTTAAGACATCATTTGCTGAATTAGTATAGTTACTGCATTGGGTTCTGTCGTTATGCGTTCCAAAATCCATGCAAACGAAGCCACTACGGCTAGGCAAGCTCCTGCAATGCGTACATAGGCATAATAGGGTGTTCGCTGACTTACCAAAATCAACACAGGTAATACCAACAGAATCAAAAAGAGTTGGAATACTTCAATCCCGACATTAAAACCCAGAATACTCAAGGCAAAATCAGTGGGGGCTAACGATAAATCGGCTAAGGTACTAGCAAAAGCCAAGCCATGAACTAAACCAAAACCTGCGGCAATGTACATTTCTTTTCCTGTAAAAAATGGTTTAATGGCATGAATTGCAGAGACTAAAATGGAGATGCCAATCAGAATTTCTACAGGTTGCGAAGGTAAACGAATCCAACCGATAGCTCCTAACAAAAGCGTAATGGAATGTCCTATCGTAAAGGCTGTTACAATTTTTAGCACGTTGAATGCTCCTTTCTTCACTCCTATAAAACCCGTCCATTTGTTATCTTGAACCAACTGTAATGCAGGCAATAATAAGACCAACAAAAAAAGTAAATGGTCTAATCCTTCTTTGATATGATTCATCCCTAAAACAACCATGCTCTTAAAACCTCGCCACGTACTACCTTGCTCTAGGCTCACTTGGAAGGGTTTTATGGTATTGGTAGGAACGTCTAATTCAATGACTCCGATTTCGTTTAGGGTACTATCCTCCGCAACGATGCCTTGTTTCCAGTCTTGTTTGATAGAAACCAAAATACGATGGCTTGCCACTTGATGTAAAACAGCATCGTAATCAAAATAGAAGTTTCTAAGGTCATAAGCGGTCGGGGGATTCATCGAAAATTCGACAACCAATTCTTTATATACACCTGATAATTGGCTCTTTATTTCATGTACTCGCATTTCGCCAAGGGCTACTGTCCACGGTTTTCCGTCAAAAGTTTTAGGGCGAATATGGGTTAACAAATAGCTTCTAAGGGTATCTCCCAAACGTTCAACAAGATGTTCCGAATGGTCATTTACACCCATTCCAATTGCCGATTGTAATTCACTAAGCGGTATTTGAATTTCTCCAGTAATGCTTTTCTCATGGATTTTTAACACCACCATCGAATTGGGCATGGGGTGTGCATTGAGCATTTCAAAGGTTACTAGTTGAAACAGTAATATGAGTAAAAAGAGGTGCCTGTACTTTTTCATGGATGGATATTTTATAAAAATGATTGCAAATCATTTCCCATAAAGGACGGGATTTATAAATCCTGTCCAGCGGAATTTCCATAAAGTGAAACATAACCCTGACAGCGGTCAAAGACCCTGTGAGGGTTGTGTTTCACTTTATTTATTTGCAGTTGCTACACCAAAAATTCGGCAGAAATTACTACCACCAAACTTGACAATTTCGTCTTCACTAAAGCCTGTTTTTAACATCGCATCTACGACGGTATAATAAAAACCTGTTTTCTGGTCTTTCCAAGCTTCGTTGGTACGTTCGCCAATTCGAGGTTTAGGCTTTTCATTTTTATTCTGATTAGGAGATGGTGGTCTGTATGAAGGTGTCAGCTTCGTATCTGTGCCAATACAAACATGGTCAATTCCCACAACATCGACCATTGCTCTAACGTTTTGAGCATATTCCGTGGGCGAGTCTGCCAAGTGCGTCCATACGCCTATTACGCCACCAGCATCTGCCACAATTTTAGCTTGCTCTTTGCTGATGAGTCTTGGCTTCATCATTTTTGCCATATTGGCGTTTGACCCCAATTGGGTGTCAAGTCCTGTATGCGAAATAATGATTGGTTTGGTCGTTACTTTTAAGGCAGCATTTACGGCATCGTTCGTGCAGTGAGCAAGGTCAATCAGAATCCCTAAGCGGTTACATTCTTTAATAACTTCCACGCCAAAAGGAGACAAGCCACCCCATTTCACAGGATTTGTAAAAATATCTCCCAAAGGAACTGACGCATCGTTATCGTGTAATAATCCTAAATGACGTAATCCTCTTTTGTAGGCTTCTTCCAATCGTTCGATTTTGCCTTCTAAAAAATGCCCTCCTTCTACGGACTGAATTACCGTCGGTTTGTGTTTCTTGTGAGACGCTTGCAAATCTGAAAGGTTCAGCGAGCGTTTTATGTTATTGCTTTTTAAGGCAGCATCCATCGCATTTAGCCCGTTGATGAATCTGTTGTAGCCATCCCCTTCGTTTACAAGTTTCTGATAATCAACTGCAAAAGTCATACAAACAGCAGATAATCCCGATTTTTTCAAGTCTCCTGCTAAATCAATACTTGGGTAAGGTAACTCTCCCGAAAGTGGAACATCAATGTGGTTGTGCGTATCGACTGCGATTGTTTTAGCAACAATTCTTGCAATACGAGGGTCAACTTCATCGTCTGCCCAAGATAAAAAGGGATTAACCATCAGCGTAGTGCCTACCCCTGCGAGGGTAGCAATTACTTTTCTACGTGACCATTGTTGTTGTGTTTCCATAGTTTAATAAATTATTACAGAAAGTGTGTAAAAGTGTAAAATTTAAAGCTCAAAGCATTTTGTACCGAATACTATTTTGTTAGATTACATTCTACTTTTAGCTTTAATCCGAGTATCAACTTTTGCCTTTTTACACAATCTCAAAGATGAATAAATTCCCACCAAAGCTACTGACGAATACGAATAATCGTAA
>JARXAV010000157.1 GCA_029865665.1 Flectobacillus sp.
TTAATTATAGTACAAATCCTTGATTACGTAACATCAATTTTAAAAAAACATCTCATGCAAAAAGGACTTCAAACCCTTGATTACCTCGTATTCTTCTTTTATTTCATCCTCGTTGCAGGATATGGTTATTGGATTTATCAAAAGAAAAAATCAAAAGAAGCCTCTTCAACTGACTTTTTCTTAGCAGAAGGTTCACTTACTTGGTGGGCGATTGGTGCGTCAATGATTGCCTCAAACATTTCAGCCGAACAATTTATCGGTATGGCTGGTAATGGTTTTAAAATGGGTTTAGCTATTTCTGCCTATGAGTGGATGGCTGCTGCTACGTTGATTATTGTTGCGGTTTTCTTCATGCCTATTTATTTGAAGAACAAGATTTTTACGATGCCTCAATTCTTGAAACAACGTTATAATTCTACGGTAAGTACCATCATGGCAGTGTTCTGGTTGATTTTATACGTAGTTGTTAACTTGACTTCAATTTTATATTTAGGAGCTTTAGCGATTACAACAATCTCTGGTATTGACTTTACTGTATGTATGTGGGCTTTAGCTTTCTTTGCAGTTGTTATTACCTTAGGAGGTATGAAAGTAATTGGTTTTACTGACGTTATTCAAGTGTTTTTCCTAATCCTAGGTGGTTTGTGTACTACGTATTTAGCATTAACGTTGGTATCTCAGCAATTTGGTACTGAAGGAGCTATGGCTGGTTTATCTGAAATGTACACCCGTTCAAACGACCACTTCCACATGATTTTGAAGAAAGACAATCCAAACTTCTCTTCATTACCAGGCTTAGCAGTGTTATTGGGTGGTATGTGGATTGTAAACTTAAACTATTGGGGTTGTAATCAGTACATCACACAACGTGCTTTAGGAGCATCGCTTCCAGTAGCTCGTGAAGGCTTGTTATTTGCAGGTTTCTTGAAATTATTAATGCCATTAATCGTGGTAATTCCAGGTATTGCTGCTTACGTATTATACCAAAACGGAATGTTCCAACAAGAAATGTTAGGGGCAGATGGTACGGTTAATGCTGACCACGCTTATCCAGTGTTGTTAGACTTATTACCAAAAGGATTGAAAGGGCTTTCATTTGCTGCGTTAACTGCTGCGATTGTAGCTTCATTAGCTGGTAAAGCGAACTCAATTTCAACCATCTTTACCTTAGATATTTACAAGAAATTTATCAAGAAAGATGCTACTGAGCAAGAGTTAGTAACAATGGGACGTATTGTGATTGTAGTAGCAATGGTAATTGCTATCTTCATCTCTCCATTCTTAGGAATTGATAAAAAAGGTGGATTCGACTTCATTCAAGAAATGACAGGTTATGTGTCTCCAGGTATCTTTGCAGTATTCTTGTTAGGTTTCTTCTGGAAACGTGCTAACTCTGCTGGTGCAATGGCTGCAACAATTGGTTCAGTTATTATTTCATTGATTTTGAAAGAATTGCCAGAATGGACAGGAATGTACGACACTGTTCTTTACTCTACATTTGTAGATGGAGAGGGAAAACATTTAATTCCTTTCTTAGATCGTATGGCATTAACATTCTTAATCTGTGTGATTATGATGGCTGTGTTAGGTCTTGCTGACCCATCAACGAAAGAAAATCCGAAAGCATTGGCAATTGATGCTTCGATGTTCAAAACAAACAGAGCATTTGCAATTGGTTCTGGTGTAATTCTTGCGTTATTGGTTGCTTTATATACCATTTTCTGGTAGGAATTTCCATATTCAATATATGTTATAATAGAAAAGGCATCAGGGAAACTTGATGCCTTTTTTGTATTTTTGCCCTTATGTCAACTACAAAGAAACTCATTATTATTGCAGGGCCAACAGCGGTGGGAAAAACCGATTTGTGTGTAAAACTTGCCCAATTGCTCGATACAGAAGTTGTTTCGGCAGATTCTCGACAATTTTATCGTGAATTGGCGATTGGAACAGCCAAGCCTACTCCCGAAGAAATGCAGGGAGTAACACATCATTTTGTCGATTCACATAGTATTCATGATTATTATAGTGTTGGGGACTATGAAAAAGACTGTTTAGCTGTATTGGAAGAGATTTTTTCGAGAAAAGATGTTGCTATTTTAACGGGAGGCTCTGGAATGTTTATCAAGATAGTAACCGATGGAATTGATGAAATGCCAGAGGCTGATTTAGTATTACGAACAAGTTTGATGAACCGTTTAGAAACGGAGGGACTAACTCCACTGGCATCCGAATTAGCCAGTTTAGACCCTGTCTATTTTGCGGAAGTTGACCAGCAAAACCCACAGCGCATTGTACGTGCTTTGGAAGTATGTTTAAGTACGGGGCAGCCTTTTTCGAGTTTTAGGAAAAATCAAAAAGCCGAACGCCCTTTTACAAGCATACGCATTGGTTTAGAAAGACCCCGTGAGGAGTTGTATCAGCGTATTGATAAACGGATGGATTTGATGTTAGCTGCTGGGCTAGAAGAGGAAGCCTTGCATTATATTGACTATCGAGATCATTATGCCTTGAAAACGGTTGGATATAAAGAAATCTATGAACACTTAGATGGCGACTACGACAAAGAAGAAATGCTTCGTTTATTGAAACGAAATTCACGTCGTTATGCAAAACGGCAATTAACTTGGTTTAGAAATCAAGATGACTTCACTTGGTTCGATGCCAAGAACGAAGAAGCGATTATTTCTTTTGTGAAACAACTCGTGTAGTTTTACTAACAATCGTTTTGATGATTTTAGCTTCTACTTTCTTTTTAGTAGCCAAGATATTGTGCGGAAATCCAATGCCGAAAGATTGACTTGAAAGTCCTAGTAAACAGATTGTTAAGAGAGATAAGATGATCGTTTTCATGTTGATTTTTATGTTTATTATTACTTGGTTGATTGTCATTTTTAAATCTGATTCAAAGATATGGGTTTAAGATGGTATTATGCAATACATAGTACTATATTTTATCAACAAATTTGGATGAATGGTAGAATTATAGGATGAATGGAATACCTTTTCCGATAAATAGATGCAAGAATCGTGTAAAAGGTTGCATAAGGTATTGGATTTTTTAAAAGGGGGAGGTATTATCATAGTATTAGCTGAAAATTATTTTATTGTTTACTAAACGGTACTTGTAGTATCGTAAACTTTTTGACTATTACTTTTGATGTCAAAAAACATGTTATTGGTATGAGCTTATTGGAGATAACCACAGGAATCCTGATTTGTTGGATTATTTTAATGATTGTTTGGGAGCGAGTGCGTCCCTTTCGTAAAGGCTTACCGTTGTTGAGAGAAGGAATTTGGGTGGACATTATTTGGTACACACTTATTCAGAGTTATTTCTTGAAAATTATCATTTTCGACTATATCATTCAGCCCGCTCAACACGCTATTGATTGGTCTGATTATCAATTTGTAAGTCGTTGGCCTATTGCCGTTCAAGTGCTATTTTTTGTTGTGACGCATGACTTGTATATTTACTTATTTCATCGTTTCCAACATGCCAATAAATATTTTTGGAGAACACACGAAGCACATCATTCGGCAAAAGAGGTTGATTTTATTGCGGGTTCAAGGTCTAATGCCCTTGAAATTATGATTAACCAAACAATCGAATTTTTACCTATTTTTATATTAGGTGCAGACCCTGCCGTTTTGCCCATTAAGGCATTATTGGATGCGATGTTTGGGATGTTTATTCATGCTAACATTGACGTGAAGTTGGGTAAATGGAAGTACTTGTTTAATTCACCCGAATTGCATTTATGGCATCATGCCAATTATCAAGAAGTCTTTCATGCGAATTTTTCTACCAAGTTTGCAACATGGGATTACCTTTTTGGAACAATTTATGACCCGAATAAAAAACCAGGGAATGAGCGAGAAAATTGGGGGCTTTATTACGAATTTCCAAGAGATTATTTCTTACAACACGTTTTTTCAATCAAGCGTTTCGACGAAAAAGACTTGTTGAAATATCCCTTGTTTCGCTGGTATTATAACTTGAGACCGAATGTGATGAAGTGGTTAAAATCGTTTTTCAATAAAAATAAAGATTAGCTTTTAACCTAAAAACTAATCTCATTATTTTCAAAAAGAGCGACATTTAATTCATCTTCAAATTCCTTTACTTTGTCCATACGTGTGCATTGTTGTCGGGGAAATACTTTTTTTGCTTTGAGGCTTACTTGGGCTTCTAATTGATACGAGCCAAAGTTGATAGCTTGTTTGAAATGCTGAATCGTTTCTTTCAATTGTTCAAAAGCACTATTGCGTTCTTTGGAACGCTGTTTTGAAACGGAGTCTTTACATTCAATAAAACAAAAGCGACGCTGGTCGAATAAGGCAAAATCACATCGTTTGAAACGGAAGACACTGCTATCGGTAAAAATTCCTTTGTCAATCGCTAAAAAGGTGATTTGTGTTTCGCTCTCATTATATACAGTAAAAAGATTATCATCATTGGTTGTTGTGCGTAGAAATGATTTTCCTTTGGGCAAGTGGATCGTTTCATTGTCTTGTGATTCATCTACCCAAAAGATAGGATGATTAACCGTCTCCAAGCAAGTACCTGTTAGGCAAGGGAATGTTTTACTAATTAACTCTTTCACGATTTCTAGTTCTGTAGATATTCATTAATGTATCAAATTCATCACCAAGTTCTTCAGAGATACTATCAAGTTCATTTTCACCAATTAACCCTGTTTTCTTATTGAAAATGGAACGAATACCTCCAATAGTTCCCTCTGCGTCTTCTCCTATGTAATAAGCAGAAAAGTCATTAGGGTTAATCCATTGACTTTCGGGAATAATCTCTGCGATTTCATCTTTGCGTTCGGGAAGTACTTGTGCAACTTGATAAGCAAATAACAAATTATTTAAGGCACTTAGGACATAAGGGCTATGGGTTGTCATTAACAATTCATTGTTGCCCTTGGTACATTTGTCTGCTAAGTAACCCACTAAGTATTTTTGGGATGTTGGAAATAGATTTAACTCGGGTTCTTCAATGATAAAATTGGTATTTCCTTCTTTAGCAAAGTTCTCAACGGATAGGTGCAATGGAATAGCCGACTGAAAGCCACTTGCACTTGCTGCTAAAGGGACGGAGTCCATATCGTTATGAAAAACTAAATTACGTCCATTTTCATATTTATAGGTAATATTTAAATAATCAATAAATAGCGTTGGATTGTTTGAGCGGGCAATCTCAAAATCTGCACCAAATTCAATCGTACTTTTTTGTAAAGCTACTTCTGCTCTTAATAGACCCAAAATAGAATCAGAAATCGACGAAATAAATAGACGATCTGTGGGAATATATTTGGATGATTGAACTAGTTTTTTAACCTCACTATATAGTAGCGGAAATGCTTGACTATAAAGGAGCGAATTGATGTTTGTTTGTCCTCTTTTTGCACGGTTAGGTATTTCTAACCATTGTCCTTTTAAATCTTGTAACTTATTCGGATTTTCAGGAAGAGAGCCAAATACACTTCTGAAATGAATTTTATCTTTTTCTTTCGTTGAAAAATCTAATGAATGTTTTTTTGTAAAGTGTGCAATAAAGCTATTCGTATTAAATGAAATAGCCGTATCATCTTGAAGAAAGTATTGTGCTTGATAGCGAGCAAAATATTCTTCAATGGACGGTTTTTCGATAAAGCCATCCACCAAAAAATTACTGGTATTAAAAATCGCTACTAACTTAGCCAACGAAGATTTACCACTTCCTTGCGGCCCAATAAGCACCGTTATTTTGTTTAAATCCAATACGGCATTTTTGATCGGACCAAAGTTTTTAACAGTTAGTTGTTCGTTCATTATCGTTATGATTTAAACTTCGTTTAGCTACTTTTAACTTGGTATATTAGCTTTTCGTAATCAATGCAACACATTGAGCTGCAACTCCTTCGCCACGACCTACAAAGCCAATGTGTTCTGAAGTGGTAGCTTTAATAGAAAGGTCTTCTTCTGCAATGTTCATTACAGCAGCTAGACAGCTTTTCATCGCTGGAATGTGTGGGTTTAATTTAGGGTTTTGTAAGATTACCGTCACATCTAAATTGCCAACTTCCCAACCTGCTTCCCGAATCATTTCCATTACTTTCGCAACTAACACTTTAGAGTCGATGCCTTTATATTGCGGGTCTTTATCAGAGAAATGATAGCCGATATTCCGCATATTGGCAGCCCCAAGAAGGGCATCACAGATAACATGGCAAACAATGTCAGCATCCGAATGCCCGACAGCTCCGTGTGTATGAGGGACAATAATTCCCCCTAACCAAAAGTCACGTCCTTCTTCCAAACGATGAACGTCATATCCTTGTCCTACTCTTATTTTCATTCTTAAAAGCTTTAAAATTATCTTTAAAATCCCCTTATTTCACCGCTCGATAATACAAGGTTGAGCAATTTTCGGGTCTTAATACCTTATTGATTTCCGCATGTACATCCTCTACAGTAACCGCTTGAATTTTAGCTGCTTCTTGATTGGCATATTCTACATTACCAGCATTGGCAGCAAAGGCTAAATTCATGGCACGGTTCAACAGTTCTACTTCCGAGAAAACAAGGGTTGATTCTGCTTGATTTTTTACTTTTTGTAATTCACTTTCTTTTACTGGGGTCGCTAAGAATTCTTCCACAATTTCGTTCATAGCGGCTTCTCCTTCTTCAATGCTTACACCTTGATTCAAATTTCCTTGAAGGATTAATAATCCTGGGTCAAGCGACGAACTTACATACGCATTTGCCCCGTTGAACAGTTGGCGTTCTTGAACAAGCTGTGTATAAAACTTCGAAGACTTACTTCTGCCTAAAATATCACTTCCTAAATCTAGGGCATTAAAGCCCAAATCA
>JARXAV010000335.1 GCA_029865665.1 Flectobacillus sp.
GGATAGTTCTTTACCAAATAGTTATTGATGGATGATGGGATAATAATGAGGAGTAAAATCCAGCTGGCAAATAAGAACACTGCATTATAATTTGAACTTTTCTGGAAAGCCGTAACCACAAATGTTAGCACAAACCAAAAAATGAGATACAATACGGATAGAAGTGAAAAAGTGACAAAAGCCGTATCAAAGGGTATTCCTAAAAAAGGGATGGCAATCCCCAAAAGTAGGCATAGCAGACAGAGTATCATACCGAAACGCACCATAAACTGCTGAAGAATGTACTTCATTAAGTTTTCACTTTGAATAACGATGATTCGCCACGTTCCATTCTCCTTTTCTTCTGAAATAATGTTGTAAGTTAGTGCTATAATAAACAAAGGAAATAGGTAGATTAAGACGAAACTAAAGTCCAGATTCCCCATTAATAAATTGCTTGGATTAGTTAGTTCCGAATCGTAGCGTTGAGCTTCTATACCTCGTATTGTCATTTGCTGGATAGAAGGGTTTATATCTCTTTGACCGATAGATAAACCTGAAATGGGCGTAACCGTATTGACAAACGAAAACCTGAGGTAATATAGGAGTAGCCCGAGTTCCTCTTTGTTATGTTGGATGGTACGAGCAAAATGTTCTTGTTGATACTTGGTTAACTCTTCCGTGTGTTTGTGTTGTCTATCCAAAAATTGTTTACCCACTACAAGACTCAAAAGACCCACACCTAGCAGGAAAACCAAGCCAATTTTTATACTTTTAGCTCTAATTATATTTTTAAAAATCAACGAAATCATATTGCTTTAAGTCTTTTTGAAAGTACATGAATAAAGGAAAAAAGGACAATAACCCAACCCAACAAAGCGATAAGAGAATTTAATTCAGCTTGAAGAGTCTCCGCAATGGTTAAAGGCTCAAATCTAAAGTCGGGTACGGACTTCCACATTTTTTTATCTACTCTACTATGCTTATCTGCTGACGTTGTGGTATGATTACTGACGTATTTGATTTGCAAATCATTCATTTTTTGAGCCATTAAAAAACGGTAACTTTCAGCTTGTCGTTGGAAGGCTGCATAACTTGCAAAATCCGTCCCTGTAAGTGCCATGGATAAGTTTTTCACGGCCGTAAAGGGATTGACAAAAGCTATTATTTGAGAAAAACTATTCTGTTTGGCGAATATTCGGAAGAGTCCATCCTGATGAGCGGAGTAGATACCCGAACTAATACGTTCTCCTTCTTTCATCTGAAAACCCTTATAATTAAAAGGTAATTGCTGAACAGAATCAACTTTATACACCGTTAATAGGGAGTCTTTTAATGCCTTAAAATAAGGGTCATTTGAATTATGGCTGTCGCCTACGTTGAGAATATCTTGCTCTATGGATGCTTCAAAAGCGACTTTAGAAGGCAGTTCATACACTGCGTTACCCAAGGCTTGAGAAACCCGAGGCAAAATAATGGTAAATAATAGCCAAAGCCCAATTAACGTTGTTAAAGCCGTTTTTGAGGTGTTGCTCACTGCCGATATGAGTACAATAACCACACAAAATATACTCAGGTAAGTAAAGTACAATGTGCTTAACAAGGTCATTCTTATGATGTTATCTTCGGTAATAGATACATCCTGAAGTGTTGCCCAGAGTGACATCACGAGTATCATTGTTGGGAAAAAAAAGAAAGACATAAGGCTCACTAATCCTAAACTCTTTCCTACAATCAATTGCTTCCAAGTGAGTCCTTGGCTAAGTAACATCTTCAGCATTCCACTCTCTCGTTCGGATGAAATGCTAGAGAATCCGATGAAAATAAGAAATAAGGGTAATAAGAGTTGTAGAATCATGGCTACGCTAATTTCCCCAAAACGAAGTAGGCCAGTAGCGAAGCTAGCTTCTGAAAAATTGACGGTATTTTGCTTATGAGCCTCTAAAAAAACGGTATTCCCCAAAAAACTATCCATCCCAAAATCAAATGCACTCAGGGCTGTTTTCGGGCGAAAAGCGAAGTGACCAAAATGAGCCATTCGATGCGGATTTTTATCAGGATTATTCAGCCAATCCCGACGGGCTTCTGCTTGGTATTTTCGCTTAACCTCCTCTTGTTTCTTGAAATTTGACCAACCAGAAAAGGTGGCAAAAAGTAACAAACCTCCAATGAGCAAGGAAAGAATCAAGACAGCCCTGTTGCTTAGAACTGTCTTGATAAATAGGTTAGCGATTAAAAAAAGTTTGTTCATGCGTATTAAAATTTATAATTCATTGTCAACATCATATTGCGTGGAGCTCCAGGGAATAACCTCAAATAAGTTTGAGCTCCCGTCCAGTAAGTTTCATTCGTTACGTTATTCATATTAATAGAAACCTGGACATTACTTTTGGCAGGAGTGTAATAAACAGCCATGTCCAATAGGGTGTAAGCAGGTACTTCAAAGGTTCTCACAAACCAAGGCACTTTGCTTCCGCTATGTTGTACTCCTAAGCCAACACCCAAATCTTTTAAAACCGATTTAGCACCGAAGTTGTAACGTGTCCATAAATTCGCACTGTGCCGAGGGGTATTTTCCTTACGTTGACCAATAAGCGACGCATCTTTGTCCATTATAATCGTTGCATCGACATAGCTATACGAAGCATTTACTTGCCAGTTTGTCAAAAGATAACCTGCTAAATCTACTTCAAACCCGCTACTTCGGTCGGCACCACGCTGTACCAATAAATCAGGATTCGTTGGATCATTGGCATTCATCAGAATATTTTTTTGATTGATTTGATAAACAGATGCCGTCAAACTCATTCGATTTTTAAATACATCGGCTTTTACCCCCAATTCCTTCAAGTCACTTTCCAGTGGTTTGAATGCCGCAGCAGACTTCTCTGTCCAAAAGAAATTCCCTGTGCTAGGCATCAACGTAACGGTATTTGACTGTGGCTGATAGCCTTCTAAATAAGTACCATACACATTTACATTTTTCGTAACCGCATACGTAAGTCCAATTCTCGGCAATAATTTATTATTTGTAAACGAATTCTCATTAGGTGCTTGATAAAACGTGATGTCTTCAAACCATTCATTTCTCAGACTCAATAACAAGGAAAACTTATTCCATTGAATCATGTCTTGAACATAGGCCGCTTGCGTAGTAGTCAAAGCAGAAGGAATCACCGTACGCACATTAAGCGAGTAATCACTGATGTTTCTTACGGTATAACTGGGGTTACTTAAATCGACGAAGTTTACATTTTGTTTCGGGAACACAACTCCGCCAATGGTCACGGTTTGATAGTTTGCAGCATTTGCCACTACAAAAGAACTAGCCACAGAACCGTCTTTTAGTAAAAATCCACGAGCAGAGTTTTGACCTCCGCCTTTCTGTTTCTGCCAACTTTGCAAATCATAGCCTACCAATAATTTGTGATTTACGTTACCTGTTTTAAAATCAAAATTGGTATAAAGATTTACATTATCAACATTCCACAATTGCTTACGCTGAACAAATTGCATTCCTGCCAAAGAAGTCACTTGCTTACCCGTCAAATCTGTTGCAAAAGCATTTGTTGTACGATGTTCTTGTAAATCTTCCGTCCAAGTTTGCTTCATGTAAGACGCATTAAAGCTGATGTTTTTTGTAAATTTATGCGTCAAATTTGCCATCAAGATTAACTCTTTTGAGTTGAAAAAGTCATTTGATGCACCCAAATTCAAGCTAATAGGCGTACTATTGAGGCTAGTCACGCCAGCTACAGCTCCAAAAATGGGCTGTCCTCTGTCTAGGTTTCCATGTAAGTTACTTATAATCATCTCTGCATTTATTGCCGTCTTTGCATTTGGGATGTATGAAATTGAAGGGGACAATAAAAATGAATTATTTTTCACTAAATCACGGTAACTTCCTGCTTCTTGATAAGCCCCATTTAAACGATATAGTAGCGTTTTACTTTCATTTAATGGCCCTGTAAAATCTAACGTACCTCTCAACGTACTGAAACTACCCGCACTCATACTCACCTCTTTACGAGCAGTGGCTAAGGGCTTTTTCGTAACCAAATTGATACTTCCTCCAGGGTCAACCGACGAGAAGGTAGCACTTGAAGGGCCTTTAATTACTTCTACTCGTTCAATATTGCTGGTAATAGGTTGTAAAAAGTAATATTGTCGAGTACGCATTCCATTGATAATTTGCCCTTCTTCGTTCTGACTAATCCCACGAATGTTGTATTGATTATAGAAACTAGATGGACTAACTCCACTAACATTTTTTACGGCATCTGCCAATTGAAACGCCTGTCTGTCTGCAATTAACTCTTTGGTCACAGAGGCAATTGCTTGAGGAATGTCCTTATTGAAAGCGGCAATCTTTGTGGCAGAAAAAGAATAATCACTCTGGTAGTTTTTGTTGCCTCGTCCAATCACCTCTACACTTTGTAACTCGGTAGTCTGAGGACTTAATTGAATAGCTAAAGGGGTATTTTTCGCTTTTAACACTAAAGTTTTGTAGCCCACAAAAGACACTCGAATGTTACCAGAGCCATCAAGTGAAAAATTCCCATCGGAGTCACTAACAGTACCTTTATTCGTATCTATTAATTGAATGGTAACACCTGCAATTGCTTGATTGGTAACAATATCCGTTACTTTCCCTTTAATGTTTTGAGCCTGTAAATAAGTGGCTGTCAATAATAAGATAACCGTTAAAATTTGTTTCATAAAGTCAACTATTAAACTGTTTGTAAGTAAAGCTCTTCTAACTCATTTGCCGAAATCAGGGCAGTATCGAGAATGCGTACTAAATTTCCTTCCTTCATAATCCCAATACGGTGGGCGACCTCTTTGGCTCTAAAAATATCGTGGGTTGCCATAAGGATAGCCGTTCCATTGGCTGACAACTCTTTCAAAATTTCAGAAAACTCATTTGATGCCTTTGGGTCTAGTCCAGAAGTAGGCTCATCTAACAACAAAGCAGTTGCTTTTTTAGCCAACGCAATCGCAATTCCTACCTTCTGACGCATCCCTTTTGAATAACCACCCAATAGTTTTGCATGAGCCATCTCCTGTAAACCTGCCTTCGTCAAAAACAGTCGTAAGTCTTCGTTTGAATACTCAAAACCTGCTAGGGAAGCAAAAAAGCGGAGATTCTCAATACCTGTTAGGTTAGGGTATAACATCACTGTTTCTGGAATATAGGCAATGTATTTTTTAGTCTCAATGGCATTTTCGGCCACAGAAATGCCATTGACCCAAACCGTTCCTTCAGTGGGTTCTGTGAATCCTAAAAAGAGGTTTATCGTAGTAGTTTTACCCGCTCCATTTTGCCCCAGAAGAGCAAAAATTTCTCCTGCTTCAATCCTTAGATTCAGTGAGTTAAGAGCCGTGTAATCACCATATTTCTTGGTAAGATTTTGTGTTTCTAACATGATTATTAATTAGTTTTCAAGACATTTATCATAAGTTCTCGCTACAAAAAGGGGAGCAAGTCTTATCTGGTTTTTCCTAAAAAGTCTTAGGGAACGGATCTATGAATGATGCTCCATTTTCCATTTGAACGATTTCCTCTTCTGTACAAAGACAGTTTCTCAATTCTTTTGTGATTAATACTTCATCTAACTCTTGGCCAATGCAAGATATGCTCTTTTGAAACCAACTGAGCATCAATGTTCACTTCACTCATGTCATTTACAATGACTGCCACTTTTAACCCCTCTTTGTTGTGAAGAATATGATTTAATAAAGTGGTTTTTCCTGCACCCAAAAAACCACTGAGTACAGTAACAGGTAATTTTTTTAGTTGATTTTCCATAGCGGGTAATCTATTATGAATGCCTTGTACGGCGAATTTTAAATTGCAACAATGATGCAAAAGTAGGAGCAATGTTTTTAAATTGCAACAATGATGCAAAAATAAAAATATGAATGGAGGAAGAAAGAGGTAGGTGATAAGAAACCGCTACTCGATTATTTTTCAAGACTACTAGGCATTTTATTGATGTAAAAGTAGAGGTGTAAATTGTTGATTTTCAATAGTTTGTTTGCCCGTGTTGCTATGAAAAAAGTCTTGTTTCTTAGATTTAGTCGGATTATCGAATGGCTGATTTAGGCTATTTCCTAATAAGAAAAACAAATCATTATATTTTTTATGTAGGACTTCCCCCTTGTTAAAACCAATCTCACACTCAGTGGTATAAGGATAGTACAAAGCTGTTACTAGCTACGCAAGGAGGAACACTCAAATTGCCCTATTTTTTTGTTTTATTATCCTTTTCTAAGAAAGTTTCCCAAAACATTACCGTATAATAACTTTATCTAAGAATGTCTCTTCAAATTGTATAATTTTAGGACTAGGAATGAGTAGAATAGCTGATGTAATTTTACATGAAATCTTTAAGACAAGCCATTGTAGCTTTATTCAAATAAAAGTTTAATTTTGTAAACTATCGGACTTTTTTTAAGTATTTTTCGTGTATCGATAGTAGAATAGTCATTATCCCTAACAGCGTAAACATACAAAATCTCAAAAAACATGAACCATAAGTGCAATCTACTTTCTCTTGTTTTGGGTATCTTATTTACCTCATTTCTTCTTTCTTGTGGGACCACACAACAAATGGTATATTTCCAAGGTGATACCGCTCGTTATGTCCCCCTAAAATCGATAAAACCGAAGGTAGTACACATTCAAGCAAGCGATATTCTTAGCATTGCGGTAAGCAGTTTGAGTGAAGAGTCCAATAAAATTTTTGAATTACCCGTAGTAGGTGGACTTCGCTATTCGAGTTTCCCTGGTGGTTCTTCCACAGGTGGGCAGGGAATGCAGCCTTTGGGTTATGAGGTTGATTCGTCAGGTAATGTAGAAGCTCCTTTGATTGGTATCGTAAAAGTGCAAGGCCTCACTACAGCCGAAGCTGCTGAAGCAGTAAAGAAAAAGTTAAATGTGTTTTTGAAAGAACCAACCGTTAATATTCGCATCTTAAATCATCGTTTCACCATTTTGGGTGAAGTGGCAAAACCTGGTACGTATAATCTACTAGATAATCGTACTTCTATTGTAAATGCACTGGGCATGGCGGGTGATTTAACTACCTATGCTCAACGTAGCAATATTATTCTGATTCGTGAAGAAAATGGAAAGAGAGAGCAAGTACGTTTAAATTTACTGTCTCAAGAAATCTTAAATTCTCCTTATTACTACATTCGTAATGGTGATGTTATTTACATCGAGCCTTCTCGTGTAAAAGCAAACTTCAACGACCGTACTTATCAAATGTTACCGATTACCACCAGTATCATTTCTGCGGCCGTATCGGTTGGGGTCTTATTAATTAACCTCACTCGCTAACACTTGTCACTAGCAACCAGCAACTACACTGCAACCACATAGTCAGATAGAAGACATAGTTTTTAGAGTCTAATACTTGTCAGCTACGTAACGTAACATTTTTTCTATGTTCTCTATGTACCTATGTGGTTGCACATATATATTAGTAAACATAAAACTTTTCTATGTACCCGATGTACCTGTGTGGTTGCATGTGTGGTAGCAAAAACTAAACAACGTATGAATAACGATTTAGACAATATCTTTGACCAAGAAGAAGAAAGTATAGACGTAAGAGCCCTTGTCTGGCGATACCTCCGTAAGTGGTATTTGTTTGTGATTTTCTTGTTGGCAGCTTTTGCAGTAGCATTTTTATACTTACGCTATACAAGACCTGTATATGAAGTGTCATCGGTGATGATGATCAAAGATGAGAAGAAGGGTATGACAGGAGGGATGGATATCCTGAAAGATTTAGATTTAGGCGGAAATAAATTGGTCGAAAACGAAATTGAGGTACTGAAATCAAGAACCTTAATGAAAAAAGTAGTGGAGACACTTCGACTAAATGTAGGTTATTACCGTGAAGCAAGCCCTATTGATACGGATTTGTACGGAAAATCACCTATCTGGATTCAGTTAGAACAGATGATTGAGCCTGCTTACAAGAAAAAAATTATTATTAAAGTTCTTAATAAAGACTCTTTCGAACTAGTTGCTGATGGGAACGAGATGGGTACCTTTACATACGGACAGGCAGTCAATAATAACTTTATTGGCCGTTTTCGGGTGTTTTTAAACAATAAGAATTTTAAGGGACCCGACCAAGTAAAAGTTACTTTTGCGAGTGTAGAGGATGTCATGGAAGCGAGTCTAGCTAAACTTGACGTAGCCCTAGTAAATCAAAAAAGTACGGTATTAAATCTTACCTATCAAGATACGTCCCCTGCCAGAGGAAAAGATATATTAAAGCGTTTGCATGAGCAGTATATTTTAGCAGCATTGGGTGATAAAAATACGGAAGCGACTAACACCCTACGTTTTATCGACGATCGTTTACGTTTAATCACAGGTGAATTATCCGATGTAGAGAAAGACGTAGAGTCTTACAAGAGCCAAGCAGGTATTACTGATATTAGTTCTGAAGCCAACTTATTTTTAGAGAAGGTAAAGGAGACAGATACCAAGTTAAACGAGGTAGATATCAAAATCAAGATGTTAGAAGGGGTAGAGCGTTTCCTAAGCACACCAGGAGCAAACGTTTCTTCGATTAACTCGATGATTGACGACCCAAATTTAATGTCGCTTACCGAAAAATTATCGGAGTTAGAATTACAACGTGAAAAATATGCCCGTACCGTTCAAGAAGGAAACCCGCTTTTGGAAACGGTTCAAACACAGATTTTACATACGAAACAAGCTATCCGTGAAAATGTCAATAACCAAAAGCGTGGCCTTAGCTTGGCTCGTCAGGGATTGGCTTCTTTAAATCGTGGGGTAGAGTCTTCTATTCGTGGAATTCCTAAAATTGAACGTGAATTTGTATCCATTAAGCGTCAACAGGGA
>JARXAV010000020.1 GCA_029865665.1 Flectobacillus sp.
ACACACCTTCATTTATTTTTAATTAAACTCCCCAAACAGCAGGGTCACGATTCCATTCTTGTAAAGTAATTAATTGACTTTCAGAAACATATTTTTGCTTTACAGCTTCTTCAACCAATGTTTCGTAATTGCTCAAGGTATAAAATTTCAAGCCTTTTTCAGCAAAGTTATTTACTGCAACGTCGAATCCATAAGTGAAAATGGCAACCATACCCAATACATTAGCACCGGCTTCTCTTAATGCTTCAACGGCTTTCAATGAGCTACCACCCGTAGAAACTAAGTCTTCGATTAATACTACTTTCTGTCCAGGTTTTAATTTTCCTTCAATTTGATTGCCCATTCCATGTTTTTTAGGTTCTGGACGAACATAACAGAACGGTAAGTCTAACCAGTCTGCCACTAAAGCTCCTTGAGCAATCCCAGCAGTTGCAACACCAGCAATGATGTCCACATCTCCCCAATAGGCTTGAACTGCCGCTGCTAAACCATTTTTGATGGCAGTAC
This sequence comes from Flectobacillus sp., assembly GCA_029865665.1. The sequence continues at coordinate 508 of JARXAV010000020.1, forward strand.
GTACTTTTGGGAATGAAAGGGTAATACGGTTGTCGCAATAAATTGGAGAATTCCAACCCGAAGCCCATTTGAAAGGCTTATCTGGACTTAATCTTACAGCTTTAACTTCTAGTAGCATAGAGGCTACGTCTTGAGCGAGTGTTTTTTGTTCCATTTTGTGTTTTTGTTCGTCAGTTTTTAGGGGTTCGGTGTGCCCAACTTCGGCTTAAAATTAAACTTCTTTGCAAAATTAGGAAGTATCGGCAATGTTTTGGTAACAAAACCGTAATTTTGCATAAATGAAGTTAATTAATTGTAAACACTTTGTTTGTAAAACCTTTACTTTACTAAATAAAACCTACTGAATTGTACAAGCGTATCAATGGATAATTGCTTACAAACGTCTTTTTACAATACTTAGATTCCGAGCCACAAATATGCTAATATTTATAGATGATAGACCTGTTCGAGTGATTAGCTCCAAAAAAGCTAAGTCGCTTACAACCACAGAGTTTGATAATTTTATTGATGCTAAATTAGAGCCTGTACGGCAGGAATTACTTGAAGGACACGTCCTTATTGTTAATGTATTATTGCCAACGGTTGCTCGGCTTTTTGCCATTCTGAAAGAAGTTGAATTGCCTTATTTTCAGTCCATTACGTTAGTGTCGGAAGACAAAGATAGCATTGAAGATCAAATAAAGGCTCAGTACAAAGTTATTAAAGCGGCTGGTGGGGTTGTACGAAACAAAGAAGGGCAATTGCTATTGATGTATCGTTTGAAAAAATGGGATTTACCGAAAGGAAAACTTGATAAAGGCGAGTCTTCTAAAATTGCAGGCGTTCGAGAAGTAGAGGAGGAATGTGGTGTTTCGGTGACGTTGGAAAAGAAAATCTGTACGACCTTTCATACATACACCTATAAAAATGAGCATATCCTAAAACAAACAAAATGGTATGCCATGGATTTGGTAAGTGACAAAGAAATGAAACCGCAGGTAGAAGAAGATATTGAAAAATTAGAATGGATGGATAAAAAGCAAGTACATACAGCCATGATTAATACCTACTCTTCTATCCGTTATGTGATAAGACGTTATTTTTATGAGGGAATTGACCATTGGGGAGAATAACAAACTATTTTGCAGAAAGCGGTGGAAACATCGCTTTTTTTATGAGTATTATTTTAGCGTAACGTCTCTTTAATAATTACACAAGACTCATCTGTCCAAATTATTTAACAAGTATCCTATGAAAAAAATCCTTTTGTTGTGTTTAATCACAAGCTGTTGTTTCGCCCAACGTCCTCAAACGTTTATTACTGGACAAGCACCCGAAAAAGTGGGAATATCTGCCGAACGTTTAGCTCGTGTGGAGACGCTAATTAATGAGAAAATTGCTGAAAAACGTATTCCTGGGGCAGTCGTATTTGCTGCACGTCATGGGCAAGTGGTGATGGACAAAGCCTTTGGAATGAATGACATAGAGGCAAAAAAGGCGATGAAGAAAAATGACATTTTTAGAATGATGTCAATGAGCAAAGCCATTACTTCGATTGCCGTTATGATGTTGTATGAAGAAGGTCGCTTTAATTTGGATGATCCAATTTCTAAATTTATTCCAGCCTTTAAAAATCCTCAGATTTTAGATAGTATCAGTAAAAAAGATAGTTCTTACATAACGCATCCTGCTAAAAAGGAAATTACGATTCGTCATTTATTGTCGCATACTGCTGGAATTCCTTATCAGTTTGAGCCTCATAGAAAAGCGAATATTCCTTTTTATTTTTCCGTGAAAAATGAAACCATCGCACAAACAATGAATCGTTTGGCGGCGTTACCAAAACTTCACGAACCTGGAGAACGCTTTACTTATGGCTTAAATACCGATGTGTTGGGCTATTTTGTAGAAGTGATTTCGGGGATGCCTTTTGACCAATTTTTGAAGAAAAGAATCTTCGAACCTTTAGCCATGAATGACACTGGTTTTTACATTGAGGATGCTAAAAAAGATCGTTTGGTGAAAGTTTATGAAGAAGTTGGGAAAGAACCTGGCATATCTCCTAAAGCGAGTTCTGAATGGACTGATTATCCAATTTCAGGAGCAAGAACGTATTTTTCAGGTGGAGCTGGGTTAACTTCTACGGCACAGGATTATGCTAAAATCTGTCAGCTATTGTTGAATAATGGCGTTTTTAACAACAAACGCTTACTCAGTAGAAAGACGGTAGAGTTAATGACGATGAATCAAATTGGCGATTTAACCTTGAGAGATCATAAGAACAAATTTGGTTTAGGCTTTGAGATTTATACCGAAACAGGACACGCCAAATTACCAAGTTCGGCTGGGGCTTTTCAGTGGGGAGGGATGTACTATACGCATTACCATATTGACCCAAAAGAAGACTTAATTTTAGTAGTTTTGTTCCAGATTTTCCCTTCAAAAGGCTGGGGAATCGAAAAACAAGTAGAACAACTTATAGAACAAGCAATTATTGACTAATTTATTGCAAGGAAATGGGCAAAAAAGCGAGCTTTTAACTAAAATGTTTGTGTAAATGCTTATTACTTTTTATCTTTGCACCTCAATTCAGTTACAGAAAACAAAAAAATACGCAATATGCTGATTATCACTATCAAAGAAAACGAGTCAATCGACAAAGCTTTAAAAAGATTTAAAAAGAAATTTGAGAAAACGGGTGTTGTTAAACAACTTCGCAGACGTTCTGCTTTTGAAAAACCATCAATCTCTCGTCGTACAGAGGTTATCCGTGCTAGTTACAAACAACGCATGTACGGTAATTTAGAAGCTTAGTATTCTTACATTCGAAATAAATGCTTTTTAAGGATTGGAGATGCGTCTCCAGCTAATCAGCATTCTTATAAAGCATACTATTTTTAGATATAGAAATTGATTATCTTCGTTTATGAAAACGGAGGTAATCAATTTTTTTTTGCAATATATCAGAAACGAAAAGCGTAGTAGCGAACATACCGTTACTGCTTACGCTAATGATATGAATCAGTTTGCCACTTATTTGGCCATGTCTTATGATTTTCATCATCCTCAATTAGCCGATCATCGGATGATTCGCTCGTGGATTGTGTCGTTGGTCGAACAAAAATTAGAGAATCGGAGTGTGAATCGTAAAATCGCTACTTTACGAAGTTTTTATACGTTCTTACTCAAGAAAAAAGTAATTGAAAAAGATCCCATGATTAAGGTTTCGGCCTTAAAAACTCCTAAAAGCTTACCGACCTTTGTGCGTGAAAGTGAGATGGATACGCTCCTTGATGACATTGAGTTTGACGAAGGTTTCGAAGGGATTAGAGATAAATTGATTTTAGAATTTTTCTACGGTACAGGGGTTCGTTTATCGGAGCTAATAGATTTAAAGGAGCAAGATATTGATTTTTATAATCGTACCATTTTAGTCACAGGGAAACGGAACAAGCAACGTATTATTCCGTTTACGAATGGATTGGCAGCTTTAATTGAAACATATCGAAACGCTAAAAACCTAGCTGGTCTCCAGCATGAATATGTATTTGTGACCGAAAAGGGAAATCAAGCCTATCCTGTTATGATTCAACGTATTGTAAAAAAATACCTGACCTTGGTGACAACACTTTCTAAAAAGTCTCCGCACGTTTTACGCCACTCGTATGCCACGCATTTATTGAATAATGGTGCCGAACTAACTGCTATTAAGGATTTATTGGGACATTCTTCTTTGTCGGCTACACAAGTTTATACCCACAATTCATTTGAAAAAATTAAGAAAATTTACGAACAGGCTCACCCAAAAGCCTAACGCTAATTTATCAAGAACTGAAACGGATGTGAAACTAGTTCGTATCCGTTTCAGTTCTTGATTTTATAGCGTTAAGTAAGTACAAGAAATTATTTAGCTAAACCTATAAGGTTTTAGTTAAATAGTCTGATTATAAGGTTGTTATAAACTAAACCTTATAGGTTTTTCCCCCAAGTTATTCTCTCCCACTACTTAGTTGAAATTATTTATTTGCTAATATTTCTGTACTAAGATAATGGCTTAACCTATTGATTTTGAGTACCTCCTGATAACAAATATACTATTAACTAATAACGTTTTGCTGCTTACATCACATACTGCGTATCTTTTCTCAAAATTTGAAGACGCTCTTTATGATTCGCAGCAATATCCATGAACACGATTCCAGTAGCGGTATAACCCAAGTTTTTCACGCCACCAACCTTCATTTCTAAACTATCAATGTATTCATCAAAACAGAAATCAGGGTTGTTTTGAATATAGCTCAAGCAACGTTCGTATAATTGCTTTACACGAGCATCTTCCCCATTTTGTGCCAAAGCTAGTGCTGCCCACCCTAGCCAAATCATCCAAATGCCCCCGTTATGATAATGGTGAGGCTTATTTTTAAAGACAAAAAGATAAAAATTGGCAATTTCTTCCCAATTAGAATCTGTAGGCGTAATAATCGGGTAAAAAACTGAAGGAAATGCCTCTTTGGATGTAAATACGTCATCAATCCATTCAAATACACGTTGATTAAATTCATGCTTAATCACTAAGGTTGTAAGCATATTGGCAGGTAAATCAAATACCGTAGAATAACCAATGGGCGAGAAACCAGACGCATAGTAAGGGAGGGTTGTCTTTTCGCTAAACCTTTTGTAAGCAACTTGATGGTATTTGATACCTTCTGTGCTGTAGCTAGGGTCAATAATGTAATTGCCCAAAATAGTTTCTTCTATCTGATTGGCTTTTGCTGTCCAAGAGGCTTCTTCAAAGGTGTTTCCACAGAGGCGTAATGCCCAAAGTCGTAAAGCTTGATCGTAAAGTAAATAGCCTTCATACGGATATTCATCTGCCCAGTTGCCGCCTCTCGGCACATAGACCAAATGTCTTTTGTTATATTCCATCGAATTTAATAATTCGATGGTTTTATGCACTGATTCTTTCCAATCTTCGGCTTGTAAATAGCCTTCTTGTAGTAGTAATCCAATGCCAATGAGGTAATAGGTACACGAGTCAATCTTGGCACTGAGTGTACCATAACTAACATGAGTCACCTGTTGCGAATCGAATTGGAAGTTGGAGGCGATTTGCCCATTGCTACCCTGCGTAGCTTTAAAGTAGTAAAGTGAGGAAATCAATCCATCTATAATGGTTTGATTTTCAGCCAGCAACCCTGCTATACCAGACATCACAGCATCTCGTGCAAACACAGCATTATAATTGCCTTCGTTGCTCAAGGATGCTCTAATACCAAAAGGGGTGCATAGCTTTTCGAGTAATTGAATAGCTTGCGTTTTCAAGATCTTATTATTTATAAAAATGGTTTACATCACACGCCTAATTAGGCGTGTGAATGGTGTAAATTTAGTATTTTTTACAATAACAAATCTTGTTTTAGTGAAATTTTAAGGAGATATTAATTTATGTCTTATTATGATAAATGGAGTGTAAAGGGTGTATTAGCCTACTTATTTTTCTTGGTGAATAGGTTTTCAACTACCCAAGCAGGGCCAATAAGTAAAAACTGTAAATCCTGAAAGAAGGATGGTTTTTTCCCTTCCACTTTATGACCATAGAATTGCCCAATCCAAGCAACGGAAAATAAGCCCAGCGAAAATAGAAGTAAGGATATTTTTTGACTTATCAACTGATTGATGAATAAGCAAGCAAGCGTAAATACCGCAATTTTTAAAGACATCGAAACGGAGAGTCGTACATAAAAGAATAGCACGAACAAAAAGATTACAAATGCCCAATTTTCAATGACTGGAATGTGTAGATTTAATAGACTTTGCAGTGGAGCATTTGGAATGCTTTGCAATAAGCCAATAATTGAAAAATAGATAGATGGCACACAAATGTAATGGATTAATTTGTTGGTTGGATTTTGATGGCTCACACCATATTCGCTAAACCATTGTTCAAGTGATTTCATGTGAAGTGTTGTTTAAATGACAGGAAAATTCGTGAAATTTAATTCTGATAGAAATGATAAATATAGTATTTTATTACAAATAAAAATAAATTAGGTACTATGTTTTAAGAATTTGCTAGGTGTTTATACGAGCTATTTTTTCAAAAGAGCGTAATAAACTCAGATTTCATAGAGCTGTTTTGTGGGAGATAGGCTTCTTGTAAAAATATAAATTTAGTTATATGAAAAATGAATAAGATTATTCGAGGTAGAAATTGAAATAATATAACTATTTTAAGAATTTAACAAAAATATATTGAGTGATATAAATCACTTTTTTAAAGAATGGACTAAATTTATACTTTGAAATAAATATGAAATTTATCACAAACGCATATCGTAGTTTTCATCTTTTTTAGCGAGGATTGGAATACCTAAGGAAGGTAGAGAACAAGATAATGCAGCATTATGAAAAAGAGCGTTGTCATTATTGGAGGAGGATTTGCAGGTATAAACCTAGCAAAAGCATTGGTTGACAGCAACCAATTTTCGATTACTTTGGTTGATAAGAATAATTATCACTTTTTTCCACCGCTTATTTATCAAGTTGCAACTGGTTTTTTGGAGCCTTCGTCTATTAGTTATCCATTCAGGAGGTTATTAAAAGGGAAAGAAAATATTCGTTTTTGGTTAGGGGAGTTTGTTCGTGTTAATCAAGAAGCGAATGAAGTAGAGTTGTCTAATGGAACGCTAAAATATGACTATTTAGTTTTCGCTACGGGTACAGATACTAATTACTTCGGTATGGAAAATGTACAAAAGAATGCCATTCCGATGAAGACCTTGGTGGATGCGTTAAACATGAGAAACTTGTTATTGCAGCACCTTGAAAAGGCCTCAACGATTGAAGATCGTGAAGAAAAGAAGAAGTTATTGACGATGGTGATTGCGGGTGGCGGCCCAACAGGGGTAGAAATTTCGGGGATGTTTGCGGAGATGAAAAATACCATTATCCGAAAAGAATACCCTGAATTAGTTAATTCGGCATTATCAGGTATTTATTTGGTTGATGGAGCGCCAAGTTTACTGACTCCAATGAGCAAAAAATCGCAAGAATATGCCCTGCAATCGTTAACGAAATTAGGAGTAAATGTACAGTTTAGTAAACAGGTGATTGATTACGATGGCAATGAAGTGAAATTTAGTGACGGGACGAGCATTTTTACAAAGAACTTAATTTGGGCAGCAGGGGTAACAGCTATGGTTTTTGAGGGCATTGATGCTTCATGCTATGGTAGAGGTAAACGCTTGATTGTAGATGCGTTCAATAAAGTACAAAGCACTGAAAATATCTACGCTATTGGCGATACTTGTTACATGGATTCAGACCCAAGTTTCCCAGTAGGACACCCACAAGTGGCTCAAGTAGCGATTCAGCAAGGGCTTTTGTTGGCTAAAAATTTACAAAAATTAGCTAATCCTGCACCGTTTATTTACAACGATAAGGGATCAATGGCAATTATAGGCAAGGCAAAAGCAGTTGCTGATTTGAGTCCAAAAGTACATTTTGATGGTATTATTGCTTGGTTAGCATGGTTGGTTATTCATATCATGTCGTTAATTAATTATCGTAATAAATTAAGAACCCTATATAACTGGATGTCTGCATATTTTAGTAATAACTCATCGTTACGCATGATTGTAAGACCTCAGAATAAAGTATCGTAAAAACGCAAGAGGCTGGTTGTTTTAACTAGCCTCTTTTTTTCAATCCGTAAAGTTACTCTTTGTTAA
>JARXAV010000075.1 GCA_029865665.1 Flectobacillus sp.
GGTGCAGGTATTTTTGTAGCTTTTTTTCTCGTCTATTTTAAGCCTTTCACAAACTCGCATTCAATAGCTGTAATACCTAACCTGAATCTGTTATTAGCCGGTCACGGAATAATAGCGACAGGAATGATGCTATTTTCATACTTCCTATTACCCGCATTATTTAAATCTTTTTTTAAAGAAGAAGACTGGACAGTTCTAAAGGAAATAGTCTCTGTATTACTCATGTTAACCTTAATAGCGATAGGAAATTTTCTCTATGGATATTTTGTTCACTTTGTCCCTTTTACTTTCAAGGCGTTTTACTACATGATTGGCTGTACCTTAACGGTCGGCATTTTTCCTTGTGTAACCATTACATTAATTAGTTATATTTTCCATTTACGTCAATATAGTACACCGCCTCAACCTATTCATATCCCTGAGATTGAAGAAAAACAACGAGTGCAAGAAGTTACTTTTGTAGCTGAAAATGAAAAAGATACCATTCTTGTTCACGAAAGTGAATTACTCTTTATTGAATCGAATGATAATTATGCGACCATTCATTTTACCCGAAATGAATCTATTAATAAGGAACTGATTCGTAGTAGTTTAAGTCGTTTGGAAGGACAGGTCACGTCGGAGGACATTGTCCGTTGCCACCGTTCGTATATTGTTAATTTGGCGAGGGTAATATCCGTATCAGGCAATGCACAAGGCTTTAAACTACACCTCGATGACGGTACGTCGGTGATTCCCGTGGCCCGTAAAAATTCGAGCATTGTAGAGCAATTTAGAGGAAAGTAATGGTTAATGATGAATGTTTAATGTATGACTGACGCAATTTATTTTTTGCTTAACTCAACGTTTTTCAATCTTTCGTAAAGCCTAATTACACATTAACCATTACGAATTCATCATTATACATTACGCATTATAGACAAAATCTAAGGGATTCGGAAACTTAAAAGTATAGCCTGTTACTTGGAGTAGTTTATCGCCACTAATTACTTTGAAGGCTAGTGGACTTGTTGGCTCTTCAAAAATTGGAAGAGGAAGACCCATTTCTTCGCAATTTTTTGTGTAAACTGCTGCTCTGCTAGGATGCTCTGGGGTTACTAAATTTAAGGTTAATGAACCAAAATCATTCACCAATACCGACTCAATAATAGCAACGACATCATCTTGATGAATATAATTGACAGGAATTTGTCCTGTTTGAAGCGTTTTTCCTGCAAAATACTTAGCTGGCATACGCTCGTAGCCCATCAGACCTGCACAGCGTAAAATCGAATAGCGTTTGCTATTCTTTTCGCAGAAATCTTTAATCAAGTTTTCTACTTGCACCAAAGGACTCGATTCAATTACCTCAGCGTCTTCATTTAGCACTGCATTGCTTTCTGGATAAACAGAAGTCGAAGATGTATAAACGATTTGTTGAATTGGGCTATCTTGTAATATTGCTAACACCGAGCGAATTTGTGCCACGTGATAATCATCTCCAAACTTTCCTGCTCTAGGCGGAATAGCAATCAGTAGTACATCGGTATCTAAAAAAGCATGAACGTCCGTTCCCGTAATGGCAGGAGAAAGCTGTATCTGAAAAGGAGCAATTCCCTCATTTGCTAACAAAGCTATTTTCTCTTCTCTACTCACCGAACCCTGCACGGTATATCCTTGCTTAACAAGGCTTTTTGCCAGCGGAAAACCTAACCAACCACAACCCAGAATACTTATTTTCATATTTCTATAAATAAAATGCTTTTCTAACAATATGCTCTTCTACCGCTTCTGGTACCATGTAACGAATCGACTGCCCATTTTTAAGGCATTCACGAATGAAGGTTGCCGAAATATCTAAGGATGGAGCATTGACCAGTTTTACATTCGGATGATTGATGAGTTCACTTGGTTCTGAATTAGGTCTTGGATAAATATATAATCCAAAATATTCCAGAATTTTATCGTAGTTCTTCCAGTTGTGAAATTGTCCTAGATTGTCCCCGCCAATAATTAAATGGAAAGAATGCTGTGGATATTTTTCTTGTAAACGAATTAAGGTATCAATTGTGTACGAAGGTTTAGGCATCGAAAACTCAATATTGGTCGCTCTAAATTTAGGGTTATCCAAGATTGCTTTTTCGACCATATCCATACGGTCAAACTCGTGTAATAACGATTTGTTTTTTTTGAATGGATTCTGGGGAGAAACCACGAACCACACCTGATCTAAATCGGTGGTAGTGGCCATAACATTAGCGACAATCAAGTGTCCAACATGAATGGGATTGAACGACCCAAAGAATAAACCTATTTTCATGAACCTTAAACAAACGGCTAATTTTTCAGCCTAATTTTTGAACTATCCAATTAACTCCTCAAACCATTCTTGTGCCGTTTGAACCGCTACTTCTAGTTGGTCATTAACCAAAACTCGATCAAATTGCTCTTGAAATGACATTTCGTATTCCATTTTAGCAATACGTTTCATAATCGACTCTTCTGAATCCGTGCCACGGTCACGTAAGCGTCTTTCCACTTCTTCTAAACTTGGCACTTTCACGAAGATAGCAAGGGCTTTATCGCCGTAATATTTTTTTAGGCTAATCCCTCCTTTTACGTCCACATCAAAAATCACGTGCTTACCCGAAGCCCACAGGCGTTCGATTTCAGACTTTAATGTTCCGTAGTAGGTATCCGTATAGACCTCCTCCCATTCAGCAAAAGCATCGTCTTCTATGTTTGCTCTAAATTCATCAGGACTCAAGAAATAGTAATCTTTACCATGCACTTCTTCCCCCCGTTTTGCACGGGTAGCAGCAGAAATAGAAAAGCCCAAATTGGCATTATTTTCTAGTAATTGACGCACGATGGTCGTTTTGCCCGAACCAGACGGGGCAGAAAAGATGAGTAGCTTTCCGTTTTCCAAAAGATATTAACGAGTTTAAGTTGAATGGGGTTGTTGAGTAAAAAGTTGAAAGTTTATGAGCAACTGTCAGTCGGCTTAAAGCTAAAAGCATATATTATTTTAAACCAAATGCTTTAACCCTTAATCTCTACACTTTTATACACCTCCACAAAATGACTACAAATATAAAAGGTTATTCAGTTTCAAAGTGTTTGGTAAACATCTTAAAACTGAATAACCTCAAAAACGACGGTAAATCGTTACTATAAACCTGAAATTTTCTTCTTAATACAATCAATAATACTAGAAGGTACGCATTTTTTTTCCAAGCGTAACTGAAGTGCATCTTTAATACACTTTTCCAATTCATACCCTTTCTCGCAGGGTAAGCATTTTTCCATATTATTTTTAAATTGAGCTATCTGCTCTTCAGATGCCTGTCCATCTACAATGAGTTGCACCAATTTCATGCACTCACTTTTATGTTCGCAATCTGTCTTTTTTTGAACCTTTTCAGCCTCGGAAACCATGTTTCTATAGGATTAAACAATTAAATTGGTACTCAATGGGTTATTAAAATGATGCTATTGTACACAAACACAATGTGTTAGTTCATCATATATAATGGGCTAACAGCATGTATAAAAAAAAAATTCCCATCTTTAGAAAATAAAATGAGAATCTGATGATTATCAAGAATTATTCTGTCAAAGTGTCAGAATTCACGTCATACCCTAACGATTTGGCATAGTATTTCAGTTTTTCCTTCAGGAGCATTCTAGCACGGTGTAAGCGAGAGCGAACCGTACCAATCGGAATATCTAAAATTTTGGCCATTTCTTCATACGTAAATCCTTCTACGTCACAAAGAATAATGACGGTTCTAAAATCAACAGGAAGGGCATTAAGGGCATTGGCAATTTCATCACCAATTAAATCCTGAACAGATTCGGCACGTAAATCAACTGTCTGAGCAGTTTCTGCTTCTTCTTCTGAATTATACGTTGTCTCTACGTCTTGATAATCAACCTTTGATGGTTCTTTCGACTTCTTTCTAAAATCGTTAATAAAACTATTCTTTAGAATTCTAAACAACCAGGCCTTGGCGTTTGTTCCTTCTTCAAAAGAGTTTATAAATCTAAATGCTTTGAGATAGGTATCCTGTACAAGGTCATTGGCATCGTCTTCATCGTTTGTCAGGCGAAAGGCGAAATTGTACATCGAATCTATATGTGGCATAAACTCCTTCGTGAAAACTCGATGTTTTTCGGTTTCCGAATAGGTTTGAAGGGTCTGTATTTCTTCTGGCTCTGACATAAACGTTGATGAGTATCTCTAGTAAAAATAAAGCATTATCATTTAATCTTAAATAACACCATGAATTCATGACCTTTGTCAAGATTCAGATTGTCAATAATCAAACTTTATACATACAAAGAATCTGCCAAGATTCTTATTTACTAATTTAATGACAAAACGACAGCAAAGCATCAACTACCAACGAATTACTTATTCCTTCCTAAAAAGTTGAATAATAATCAATACTAACGTCGTGAATATAGTACTAGCCACTGTCTTCAATAATACAAATCCAAGTAAACTCATGGAAGATGCTTCCAGAAAGAAAAGCACAAAATGATGAATCGCTACCAAGATAACGCAGTAGGGTATAAACCAAGCAAAACCCATTGATTTAAGAGATAAGGTATCACGCTCATCGTATCCTCGTTGAGGCATCAATAACGTAATAACGGATGGTCTTAAATAAGCAATGAGTGTCATGGCGGCAGCATTGGCTCCGATGGTATTGTAAAACATATCCACAATTAGCCCAGCCACAAAGCCAAGTATGATTAATCGAGTACGAGAGGTGTCGAAGGGTAATAGTAAAATCGCACCTACATAAGCAAAACAAAAAGCATAATCGAATAAGACCAATTGTCTTACAAAAAAGATTTGCAAAACAAGGTAAAATATAAACGCTAAAATTTGTGGTATAAGATTATTGGGAGTCATCGAATTCTACTTTTTTGCTTGATTTTCTTTTTCAATCGATACAGATTCTTCTAACGCTCGCTGTTCTTTTTCTAACTTATTATTGATAACATAAACATACGAAAGCGTATTGAAATTGGTAGCCAACTGCAATTTAATATGGTGGAATGTTTGGTCTGGCTTAACACCCAGATACGTAACATAGCCAATTGTAATATTAGGGGGAAACACGTAGTTATAATCTGAGGTTACAATCGTATCCTTCTTTTGTACGGACTTATAACGAGAAACGTCTGTCATCTCGACCACTTCTGAATTAGTTCCATCCCACTTAATCGACCCGATTTCATTGTTTCGTTTAATTTTTGCGGAAACCGTATATTCAGAGTGCAAAATTGAAATAATTCGAGAGAAATGTGGCGAACACGATTTGATTTTACCCACTACCCCTGTTGAGGAAATCACCCCCATGCCAGGAGCAAGACCATCCGCAGAACCTTTATCAATGGTAATGTAATTATTAAACTGCGTGGTAGTCAAGTTAATAACTTTTGCTACAACAGGATTAAAACGAGCAGCAACAGCAGAATCTGCCTTATAATTTATACTAGCAGATTGTAATTTTTCAGATTGTAACCGAGCTAGTTTAGCAATCAGCCCTTTGTTTTCAGAAGCTAACTCCGCATTCGTTTCATCTAATCTTCGATAAGCCTTAATACTATTTGATAGGCCAATAATACGTGCCACGTAAGTATTGGTTGTATTAAAGAAAATAGCATTTGGGTAATTATTCACTGAATAAAAAAACCATAAGCTCAAAATCTCTAACAATACAAAAACGATGAACGCTCTTTTCTTCGAAATGAATTCAATTAATTGATACATTGCGTTTCTTAACAGTTTAAAACGTCATTAGGTTACCATCTACACTAAAATCCATTACTGAACATTAACATAAATGATAACCTAATATCACAAAATACTTTATCAACAAGCAAGTAATAAACTTTGCTTAAACTACGAAATAAGAATTGGCTTATAATGCTCTAAATTTCTTAATACCTCTCCAGTACCACGAACAACCGCACGAAGTGGATCATCTGCAATGTGAATAGGTAATTTTGTTTTATTAGCCAAACGCTTATCTAAACCGTGTAACAAAGCACCACCACCTGTCAAGTGAATACCATTGTGGTAAATATCAGCTGATAATTCTGGAGGAGAAACCTCAAGAGCTTTCATCACAGCTTCTTCAATTTTAGAAATTGATTTATCCAATGAGTAAGCAATTTCAGAATATGTTACTTTAATTTCTTTTGGAATACCCGTCATCAAGTCACGCCCACGAATTTCATAATCAGCAGGAGGATTATCCAACTCAGGAAGAGCCGAACCTACTTCGATTTTGATTAATTCAGCCGAACGCTCACCGATTAACAAGTTATGCTCACGACGCATATAATCAACAATATCACGAGTGAATACATCCCCTGCAATACGTACCGATGCCTCACAAACAATACCAGAAAGAGCGATTACTGCAATTTCCGTTGTACCACCACCGATATCCACAATCATTGAACCGTTAGGTTGCTCAATGTCAATACCAATACCGATAGCTGCTGCGATAGGCTCGTGAACCATATAGACTTCCTTCGCTCCTGCATGCTCACATGAATCCTTAACGGCACGTTTTTCAACCTCTGTAATACCCGATGGAATACAAACAACCATACGATGAGAAGGTGTAAAAAAGCGACTGCCCGTGTCAATCATTTTAATCATTCCACGAATCATCAACTCTGCTGCTGTAAAGTCGGCAATTACACCGTCTTTCAAAGGACGAATCGTTTTTATATTTTCATTGGTTTTTTCGTGCATTTGCATCGCCTTATTACCAATGGCAAGTACCTTATTTGTCGCTTTATCAAGGGCAATAATTGACGGTTCGTCAACTACGATTTTGTCCTTATGAATGATGAGGGTATTAGCTGTACCCAAATCTATTGCAATGTCTGAAGTTAGGAAACTAAATAATCCCATCTGATTAGTTCTTATTTTCTTGTTTTTAAAAGTCTTTCTTAGATTTTATGCAAGTTACCTAAAAGTTCACAGTATCACAAACTGTTACTTCAGGTCTTTTTTCTTGTAAAAGTACAAAAATATGCAGAAACAGCTAGTAATTGTGGCTAAAATGCAAATAAATGCCTAAAAACCCCTTGAATCGGTAATTTGATTCACAAATTGATAATGTTAAAACAGCACTTAGGAACAAACGAATCATCATAGCCCATCCCCCATTACAAATGCGTTATGTATCATTTTGAGACAAGTGTACAGAACTTCTATAAAATATTCAAATAAGTCTATCTATATATGAAGAGTCTCTTCATGGCATTTCTTAGTATATTACAATACCATATAAAACATAATTTATGTTAAATTAACAAAAAAGCTAAATTCTTTTTTGTATTTTATTTTGGAATTTTAATGCGATTTATTAGTTTTGTCCAAAATATATCACATATTATTTCCAATTTATTGAAAATAGAGTACAACGATGGAAGATTATAACAAAATTATAGAGTCTCTTGGTGTCAAGTTCATCAAAGCTCGCAACATTAGAATATTACAACCAATCAGAATCAAGAATTTCTATGATGTAGAAAATACGCTCTTGATTTTGTACAAAGGTGAAGTTTCCTTTGGCGAAGAGGCAACTCATGCCGAAGAAGGTGATATGCTTTTTATCCCTGGCGGTAAAATGCTATCGTTAACATACGGTTCATCTGAAAAACCGAAAGCGGTCACTAACGAAGAGTTTATGACACATCGTGAACTTTATTTTGAGCCGAACATGGATTCGTCTAAAATAGGTACACACGATAACTCTTTTGGTTTAGTAGCTTTTGAAGCGAAGGTTTTCGATTCGGTAAACTTCTTTACTTCCCTAGATATCCCTCCTTTCTTAATCAAACGTGACGACAAGTTAGCACACATGCTAAACGAAATCTTACGTGAAGATATGAGCGAAGTATTGGGTAAAGGACGTGTTATCAAAATCAAAACGGAAGAAATCGTTATCGAAATCATTCGTTATATCATCAAAAATCGTTTGTTCGTTGAACAATTAGCAACGAACAGTACTTACTTCAAAGATCCACGTTTAATTGACATTTTTGCTTATATTAAAGACAATATCGGTGGCGATTTATCTAACAAAGTATTGGCAAACGTAGCCAATGTTTCGGAAGATTATGTAGGACAATATTTCAAGATGTTGACGGGTATTAATCCACAAGATTACATCGAATACCAACGAATGGAAGCAGCCGTAGGTTTATTGCGTACTTCTAAAAAATCAATCCGTGCGATTGGTGCAGAAGTGGGTTATAAAGACACTGCCTATTTCTGTCGTCGTTTCAAAATGATGTTTGGTATTCCAGCAGGAAAAATGCGTCGTCGTGAATCGTTAATGAACTTATAAGCATTGAGCATATAGACAAAAAAGAGAGGCTTCTGTCATGGAAGTCTCTCTTTTTCCCCCTACTCCTCAATCGTCAACGCCATGAGTCCAATTATTACATCGTTACAAAGAGCGATTAATTGAATCGACTTTATCGGTTTGTTGGGAATATCCAAGGCATAAACATTAGCAGCTCCTCCTTCTATCGCTCGGTTTGAGTACCCTTTAATGGTTGTGTAAGTTGTTTCTTCCCGAGTGAATTTACCAGATTTTAGTAATAAACGAGTTGGTCGTTTTTGTTGGTCGAAATAAAATGCTTTTCCGTCATAAAAGTAATCTTGTTCAATCGGCCACCACGTGTCGGGGTTTTGCAAAGACAACGTTTTACTTGTTCCGTCCTCAAACGTGACGAGCAGTTTACCATTTTCCATACGACTTTGCATGGGGTTTGTTGTTCCTGCCAACATAATATGCAAGCGTCGTCCCTGCTGCTGTACTGGCTTTATCGTCAAGGTATCCGAAAAGTTATCCCACTTACTCACAAATGCAATGTTATTTTTGTTGGTATCTGCTGGCGTAGCGTAAGGGATTTGTTGATAGTGAATGATGCCTTTCCCCTCCTCCGCTTGTTTACGCACTCCACTGTCATCAATAACGGCATTGGTCAAAGGATAACACCAGTTTCCGATACCTTGATACGGCAGTTGTAAAGTGGGTGCTGTTGGTCGTGGACTTAGGTATTGATTCTTGAAAATACGAGTCACCTTGTCGTTAAAGACTGTCGATAAATCAATGCTTGTAAATTTATTCGATAATGGAATGTTGACATCATTTTTAACCACTAGGTTTTCGCCCCCCTTATTTTCGTTCGACAGTGGCGTATTCAATGACGTTCCAAAAACCACTTGAATATCAAATATCGTTGCCTCTTTTGTACGAAAGGTTAAGAGTGATTCGCCAGAAATCGTCTTTTCTATGGTGTATTTGACAGCTTTTCCGTTCACTACTACTTCTTTGGCATTCTTGTATTTAGAAGGTATCTGCACGAGCAATTGATTGGCATGTAGCCAATAGGTTTCAATTCGATAATGATAGGTTTGTTTATTTCGTTTAAAATCAAATTTAATATCTTTCGACTTAAAATTGGCGTAATTCCATGTTTCAGGGAAACCCGTTTTTATCTTGATTTGATGCGATAACAATTTGGGTTGAATTCCAAAAAGCCCTTCCACCAACGAGCGTCCTGCCATTCCGATTCCGTCGGCAAAGTCCCGATAAAGTTCTCCTCTCACCGCATCAAAACTTGCCAATTGCTCAAATCCCCCTGGCGAAGCAGAGGTATAAAGACTTTCGACCAAGGCATTTCGCCATAATTGATACGCCATCGTACGATTACCCGCTTGCCAACAAGCCAAAGCCGTGTGCAGGTTTTCGCCCAAAGTAACGTTATTAATACTCCATGTATAAGGCTGCCAATTGGTTGTGCTGAACAAATAAAAATCCTCCTTTAATTCGGGGATTCGGAAGGGTATTTTAGGAATCTGCTTATCCACATATTGCGTCATACTATACTGTTGTGCCTCAGATGCTGCCTCCGAATCAATGGCGTGGTAAACCGTCCAAAGCCCTGCTGAAGGATGCGTCAATTTCAAACCCAAGGCATCCTTATATTCGGCAAAAGAACCTGTTTCGGGTAGCCACAGCTGTTTTTGTAAAGCAGCATAAATTTTATCCGCTTCTTGTTGGTAGGGCTTATCGTCCTTTCCGAGCAATTTTGCCAAATAAGCCGCCGTCCGAAACGCCTTGTAATTATAGGCCGTCGAATGGGTCACAGCTCCTCCGCTATATTGCAGAGCATCACTTGCCCAAATGCAACAGTACGCATCAAAAAGTCCGTCGTTATCAGGGTCAAAATTATGTTTTTCCCAAGCCAAATGCTTTTCCAAAACCGTCCACATTTCACGAACATAAGCAGTATCGCCCGTCCAATTGAAATGATTGAGCAATTGGTCGATGTACACGAGGTTCATGTCGTAATGATGCGGTTTAATTTCTCCATTTGGATTCCGACAAATATAGCCTTCGGTAAAAATTCCCGAACCAATTTTTTCAAGTTCTCTTGCCCCGTG
>JARXAV010000274.1 GCA_029865665.1 Flectobacillus sp.
GCTTGTTCGAAACCCGTATCTGATGCAGATTGGAGACCGCATCACGAACACGTTGGACAGACAGGTTTAAAAGTTTCGCCTAATTTATACATCGCTTGTGGAATATCTGGTGCTATTCAGCACTTGGCAGGGGTTAACTCATCGAAAGTAATTGTGGTTATAAACAAAGACCCAGAAGCTCCCTTTTTTAAGTCGGCAGATTATGGGATTGTAGGCGATGTATTTGATATTCTGCCACGTCTAACAAAAGTATTAACCGATTAATAAATTTATTTTGAAAAAAAAACAAAATCCTCTATCTTAGAGGATAAAAATTGCGTTCGTAACTATTTTTTTTGCGATTTTGTAATTGAAGTATTTTAGAGTTATACCATATATAACTTTTAATTTGGTTTGAGAATCAGTTTTAGACCTGTAAGATAAAATCTTACAGGTCTTTTTGTAAAACCATAATAAAAAGTATCAGGTATAAAACTTTTTTAAATTTGCTAGGGTTTATATCTTTGTCCTTAAAGTATATTTTGAAAAATAAGCAGCATTTAAAAGTGGAGAAAATTAAATTAGAAATATTAGGCTTATCGCCGAGTTCATCTCAAACAGGCTCGTTTGCATTAGTGTTGGGCGAAGAGTCTGGTTCTCGTAGATTACCTATTATTATCGGGATGTTTGAGGCACAAGCAATAGCGATTGAAATAGAGAAAATAGAGCCCAACCGTCCTATGACACACGACTTGTTTAAATCGTTTGCGAAGGCATTTCATTATAAAATTACTTCCGTATCGATAACCGATATTAAGGAAGGAGTCTTCTTTGCAAAAATTCATTGTACAGATGACCTTAAAGAAATTGTAGTGGATGCACGCCCGTCTGATGCCATAGCCATTGGCTTACGTTTTGATGTGCCGATTTATACGTATGAAAATGTGTTGTCGGAAGCAGGTATTTCGGTAAGCGAAGCACAGCGTGATTCGCAGGATGAATTTGAGGAAGAGGTGAAGGATGAAAAGAAATCATTTACAGAGATTTTGAAAGATAATCCAGTAGAAGTGTTGTCTAAAATGCTTCAAGAAGCACTCGATAATGAGGAGTACGAAAAAGCAGCTAAAATTAGAGATGAAATCGGACGAAGAAATTAAATTTTCGTGAAAGAATGAATTATACGTAAACAAAGCCGTTTGACAAACCAAGCGGCTTTGTTGTTAAAAAGCCTTAAAATAGCTTAATTGCATCTTAATTCATGTATTTTTGTACACATTTTAAGGACAACCTTATACTAAGTTATGTCTAAATCAAAACAACTAGGTAATACCCCCAATTTATTAGTGATTGTAAGCCTAACAATTGCTCTTTTACTGATTGGACTTTGTGGTTTATTGACGCTCAATGCTCGAAAATTAACAGAACTAATCAAGCAAAATGTTGAATTACAGGTATATCTCGAAAATGACCTTTCGACGAGTAAGTTAGATTCGATTTTTAAGCAAATTGCCTCGCAGGATTTTGTTTTATTGAAAGATGGTTCTCCTCAGATTAATTTTATATCGAAGGATGTAGCCGCTAAACAATTCGTCGAAGAATCGGGCGAAGACTATGCTAAATTACTTGGTAAAAGTAACCCTTTGTTAAACCTGTATGCCGTGAAGGTAAAGCCAGAGTTTTTTAATGAACAAGGCTTGGCGATGTTAAAGAAACGTGTAGAGAAAATTGAAGGGGTACACGAGGTTGCTTATGTTGAGAATTTTGTGGATGCTATCAATGAAAAAATTTCAAAGATATACATTGTACTATCTGCCTTTGTTGCACTGCTTTTGGGCATCATTCTTATTTTAGTAAACAATACGATTAAGTTATCACTGTATTCGCAACGTTTTCTGATTCGGAGTATGCAATTGGTTGGAGCAACAAATAGCTTTATCAGAAAGCCTTTCGTCGTGAAAGGGGCTCTTCAAGGTCTAACCAGTGGCTTAATTGCAGCAACGTGTCTGATTATTAGCCAACAGTTGGCGTTACATAAGATTGAAGGTTTGGCTGCCTTACAAGAAATGGATAAAATCATCTTTTTATTAATCTTGATTATTATCCTTGGCGTTTTAATTGGAACAATGAGTACTTTCCAATCGGTAGAACGTTATCTGCACAAATCCCTAGATGATTTATACAAGTAAAGAAAATAACATATAAACATGACAAATAAAGAAAAACTTCCTTTTGGCAAAGCAAACTACAGCATCATGCTTGCTGGTATTGCCGTAATTCTTATCGGTTTATTCATTATGAGTTTGGATAAAGAAGAATTCGGATTCGGATTTTTAGGGTTAACGTTAGGGCCAATTGTTATTATTGCTGGTTTTATCATTGAATTCTTTGCCATTTTACGTAAAAAATAAGTCGCTTAAACTTGATTTGAGCAAATTACTTACCCATAACCTACCAAACAAATGTCGTTAATTCAAACCATTATTTTAGCCATTATTGAAGGCTTAACGGAATTTCTTCCTATCTCATCAACGGGTCACATGGTGTTGGCAAGTTCTTTTTTAGGAATTGAAAATGATACGTTTACGAAACTTTTTGAAGTATGTATTCAACTCGGAGCTATTTTAGCAGTTGTTGCATTGTATTGGAAAAAGTTTTTTGATTTTTCAAAATGGCAGTTTTATGTAAAACTTGGACTTGCCGTGATTCCTGCATTAATCTTTGGTAAGTTGTTTGATGATTTGATTGATGAACATTTGGGTAATCCTGCTTTTATTGCCACTGTTTTATTAGTAGGAGGGATTTTTTTACTTTTTGTTGATAAGTGGTTCCGTAATCCAATTGTGTTAGAAGAAACGGATATCACCAACCTAACAGCTATTAAAATTGGAGCATACCAATGTTTAGCCATTATGTTTCCTGGTTTGAGCCGTAGTGCTTCAACTATAATAGGAGGTATGCAACAGCGTTTAAGTCGTAGCTTGGCAGCAGAGTTTTCTTTTTTCTTAGCTGTACCTACGATGACGGCAGCCACGGGTTATAAATTGTTGAAGTTCATCAAAGAAGAAGGAAGTATTTCGGGAGAGCAAATAAAAGCACTAGCGATTGGTAATGTAGTAGCCTTTGTGGTAGCTGTTATTGCCATTAAATTTTTTATAAGTATATTAAACAAATACGGCTTTAAGTTTTTTGGTATTTACCGTATCGTTGTTGGAATTATCATTTTAGCAATGTTAGCGACGGGTACTAAACTTAGTGCTTTTTAAGAATGAGCGAAGAGAAGGTAAAAACGCCACCACCCGTAGCTGATCCGGGAGAACTTATCTTGATAGATAAACCACTGACTTGGACATCTTTTGATGTGGTGAAAAAGTTGAAATTTGCAGGTAAATTCAAAAAGATTGGTCATGCAGGAACACTTGATCCCTTGGCAACGGGTTTATTGATTTTGTGTACAGGTAAAATGACTAAGCAAATTGATAGCTATCAAGGGCAAGAAAAAGAATATTCAGGAACGCTCGTGCTAGGAAAAACAACGCCTTCTGTTGATTTAGAAACAGAGTTTGATCAAGAATATCCTATCGACCATATTACTGAGGAAGTGATGCAACAGGCACTCGCTCAGTTTAAAGGTACGATTCTCCAGATTCCTCCTATTTATTCGGCAGTATCTGTTGGAGGAAAACGGTTATATGAATTAGCAAGACAAGGAAAAACGGATGCAGATGTTGAAATAAAGTCTCGTGAAGTCACTATCTCACGATTTGATATTGATGCAAGTCGCTTTCCTGAAATTGATTTTTCAATAGTTTGTTCTAAAGGAACTTATATCCGAAGTTTAGTGAGAGACTTTGGTCTAGCTTGTCAGTCGGGAGCATATATGAAAGCTCTTAGACGTGAGCGAATAGGTGAATTTAGTGTAGCAGAGGCATTAACCATTGAGCAATTTGTGGAACAACGTAAAACGGAAACACAGATTTAAATTGCTACGTAATATTGAATATGAAAGTTTACCACGGAGTTCAAGAGTTTTTGAAATTACCCAATGCGGTAGTTACGAGCGGTACGTTTGATGGTGTACATGTAGGACATCAAAAAATTTTAAATCGTTTAAAAGAGGTCGCTCAACAAACGGGAGGAGAAACGGTTGTGATAACGTTTTATCCGCACCCTAGAAGTATTATTGCTCCCGATAATTCGAGTGTAAAGCTATTATCTACCTTAGACGAGAAAATAGAATTGCTTACCGAAAATGGAATCAATCATTTGTTAATTATTCCGTTTACTCGTGCTTTTTCAGAGTTATCTTCCGAAGATTTTATACAACAAGTATTAGTAGAAACCATTGGAACAAAAACCTTAGTGATTGGCTATGACCATCGTTTTGGCAAAAATCGTGAAGGTAGTTTTGAATACTTGAAGGAACATTCGTCTCGTTATGGTTTTTCGGTTGAAGAGATTCACCGTCAAGATATTGAACATGTGACTATTAGTTCTTCCAATATCAGAAAGGCATTAATGGAAGGTGAAGTTTCTAAAGCTGACCATTTTTTAGGAAGAAATTATTCGCTTTCTGGAGTAGTTGTAAAAGGAAAGCAATTGGGCAGAACAATTGGTTTTCCTACGGCAAATATTCAAGTGAGAGAAGTTGCCAAGCTGATTCCTTTAGATGGTGTTTATGCGGTTAAAATTGATTATCGAGACGAAGTGTTCGATGGCATGTTGAATATTGGGAACCGTCCAACCGTTGATGGTACTTACCAAACGATTGAGGTCAATATTTTCGATTTTAATAAAGAAGTATATGGCGAAAGCTTAAAAGTTGAATTTATTGAGCGAGTTAGATCCGAGAAAAAATTTACGAGTTTAGATGAACTCAAACACCAAATCTCTTTGGATCAACAGACAATTCGTGCCATTTTGAAAGGCTAAAAAAACGATTTTTATAGATAGAACCCTGTTATTGTCCTCCAACAATACAGGGTTTTGTTATTTTAATGTTAATCCATCTCATATCTTTTTAAGGTAATAAAAAAAGCAATACCTTAGAATTATCTTTTTACAGGTATTCATATAAAAATTCTGCTAAATAGTTATGAAATCACCGACCTTTACTTGTATTCGCTGTTTCTTTTTACTTTTTGTTTTGCTTACGTTGGATTCTTGTCGTTTGTTCAGACGTAGAGAATCTAGCGTGTATGATACTCCAAGGAATAATACTAACTCAAGTCACCGATATACGTACAGAGCAATCAATCAACTCATTCAGGAAGCTCGTAGTTACACTGGTGTTCCGTATCGTTCTGGTGGAAACGATTATAGTGGATTGGATTGTTCGGGTTTACTCTGTACTGTTTTTAAATCTCAGGGCTTTCAGTTACCCCGAATTTCGTATCAACAAGCAGAAGTAGGCGTAGAAGTAGATGCCAATGCGATTCGTCCAGGCGATTTACTTTTTTTTGTAACAGGAACGAACGGAGTAGGGCGTATCAATCATGCAGGATTGGTTACGGAAGTGAAAAACAATACAGAACTGTATTTTATTCATGCTTCTTCTTCTAAAGGAGT
>JARXAV010000329.1 GCA_029865665.1 Flectobacillus sp.
AAAATATGCCTCCATCGACGTTTTGATTTTGTCCCATGTTTCAAACTGATACATCTTTCCTTTATCAACAAATGCCAAATAGGTCTGCGGCACTACCCGATAATAACGTTCCCACTTCTCAAAATCCCGTGCATAAAAGGCTTTAGATTCCTCCGTAATAACTTTTTTAATACTCGCTTGCTCCTCAGACGAAACTACATTTTGTGCGACAGTAGCGAAGACAGCAGCTACCTGTAAAATAAGCACTAAGATTATTTTTTTCATACGTATTTTTCTTAATAAGAGAAGAAACCATTTCTTGATATGACAAACTCACTACGATACGATTCTAGTCAAACAAATTTAAGACCATAATTAAACGGTAGATTAAATAATACGAAAGTCTTCCTCAAAAACGAAAAATAATCAGATGAATTGCTAAAAACAGCAACAAAAAACCATTTGGAAGGAGGTTTATCAGAATTTATGACGAAGAATATCTTGTTCAAATCATATAATTCCAAATTTTTCTCAATCAAATACCATTAACTACCAAATAAAAGGCATTTGCTAAGAAATAGTAGGCATATCGTTCTATTTTCAAACCAATAATTGTAAATTGCATACTCAATCAAAACAATTATTTGATTTTGCTTTTACCAAACAGTTCCAATCAATTCTGGCAACTTAGTTAAACAAAAGAAGTTTCCGTAAGTTTCTCAGATTGATAAAACTATTGCAGAATCAAATCTTTACAATTTTCCCCCTAAAACTGTAACCAAAAGATGTCTTTTCAAAGAAAATCCAAAATTGTAGCCACAGTTGGTCCAGCATCCGAATCGAAAGAAATGCTGATTAAATTTGCTAATGCTGGCGTAAATATCTTTCGTTTAAACTTCTCGCACGGCACGCATGAAGATCACTTACAAAGACTAAACACAATCAGAGAAATTTCTCAAGAATTAGATCTTAATCTATCTGTACTTCAAGATTTACAAGGGCCTAAAATCCGTACACAATTGGTTGAAAATAACGGCGTTGAAATCAAGGCTGGTAACAAATTAACCTTCGTGATGGATGAAACCTTGATGGGTACTTCTGAGCGTGTAGGAACTACTTATACTTCTATGTACTTAGACGTAAACGTAGGTGAGCGTATCCTTATGGATGATGGCAATTTGGAAGTGAAAGTTTTAGAA
Organism: Flectobacillus sp.; assembly: GCA_029865665.1. The sequence continues at coordinate 1,179 of JARXAV010000329.1, forward strand.
ATTGACAAAGTAAAGAAAGAAGTAATCACAGAGGTAATTTATGGTGGAATCTTGAAGTCTAAAAAAGGCATCAACCTACCAGGAACAAAAGTATCTTTGCCTTGCTTAACAGAAAAAGATCTTAAAGATTTATACTTTGGTTTAGACAATGGTGTTGACTGGATTGCACTTTCTTTCGTACGTTCTGCTGCTGATATTCATGACATTAAAGAAAGAATCAAGGCTTACGGAAAAAACAACACGAAGGTTATTGCAAAAATCGAAACTCCTTTTGCTATTGACAACCTAGACGAAATCATTGAAGCAACAGATGCAATCATGGTTGCTCGTGGAGACTTAGGTGTTGAAATTGATGGAGCTAGAGTTCCTCACTTACAAAAATTAATGGTTGAGAAATGTACTTTGGCTGGCAAACCAGTTATTGTGGCAACTCAAATGTTAGAATCAATGATTTCTAACCCAGTGCCTACACGTGCTGAGACATCAGATGTTGCCAATGCTGTCCTTCAAGGTGCTTCAGCAACGATGTTAAGTGGAGAGTCTGCTTCAGGAGCATATCCATTAAAAGCAGTAGAAACAATGGCTCATATTCAGGAAGTTGTTGAACAACAACAGAATGAAATCAAAATTGTGAAAGGTGATGAAGCGTCTATTTACTTCAAAAACCACTCATTAATCAGCAGTGGATCTAAGTATCCATTAAATGATCGTATGATTGCTGGTGCTTGTCGTTTAGCTCGTGATACAGAAGCAAAAGCAATTCTTTGTATTACCAACACAGGTTACACTGCATTCCGTTTATCTGCACACCGTCCGAAAGCGAATTTATACATTTTCACATCAAACAAAACAACTCAAACTGAGATGGGCTTGTTATGGGGTGCTAATGTCTTCTATTACGATGCTACAGGCAAAGACGTAGAAGAAACAGTAAAAGGTATGACAGACATCTTGAAAGCAAAAGGATTAGTTGCTACAGGAGATACTTTCGTAACAACGTTAAGCGTTCCTTCGAACAAAGATTTCAAAACAAATACAGTTCAGTTAGGTACAGTTGAATAACTGCTATTTCTGGGCAATTTATAATAAAACAAAAGGTGTGTCGTTGGTAACCATAACGGCATACCTTTTGTTTTTAAAAAATAACTATTTTTTAAAACAGCTTGATACCTAAGAGACTACCTAGAAACGCTTATGTGTTAAATGGCGAATTTAAGAAGAATATAATAGAAAATATTGCAAAAAAGGAACAATAAGAATAGGAAAAACGCTACACAAACCACTTGATAAATGTCAATTTCTCATTAATTGAACAATAATAGCTTTCCAAACAATAAATATCAAAGCGTTTTATACGGATAAATGTCTAGGTTTTATTATATTAGCATTCGAATACGCTCCCAAAAGCTCTTTACTCACTTCAAGTAAAGCATTTAAATCATAATTAAATACAATCTGACATAAAATATGTATAGAAGTAGGACACTATACATTCACTTAGATAATACCGCCATTATCGAGACTTGTTAAATTCATAAACCGATGAGTAAGAAAATTAAGACCATTTTGGTAGATGACGAAAAGTTAGCACGCCAAGAATTAAAACATTTATTACAAGAATTTCCTGATGTACAAGTAATTGATGAAGCTGAAAACGTCGATGAAGCACTGGAAAAAATACACCGCCTGCGTCCAGATTTAGTTTTTCTAGATATCGAAATGCCTGAAAAAAATGGGTTCGATTTACTAGAAGAATTAGAGTTTGTTCCAAAAATTGTTTTTGTTACAGCCTACAATCAGTATGCAATTCAAGCATTTGAAACGGATGCAATGGATTACATTCTAAAACCAACCAAAGGAGAGCGTTTGGCAAAAACAATTGACAAAGTACGTAATGAAATTCATCAAGAAAAAGTTAAAGATTTGTTGAATGACGGCAAACTTTCGCCTCAAAAACGTATTTTCTTAAAAGACGGTGAGAAATGTTATTATGTTCGTTTGGCAGATGTCTATATGATTGAATCTGTGGGGAATTATTGTCGTTTCCATTTCGACAATCATCGTCCAATGATTCATCGTTCTTTGAACAAAATTCAAGAACGCCTAGACCCTACTATCTTTTTTAGAGCCAATAGACAGCAAATTATCAATACGGAATACATTCAAGACATTGAGTCATATTACAAAGGTGGTATGAAAGTTGTTTTGAATAATGGTATTGAATTAGAAATATCAACTCGTAACTCGGTTACATTCAAAGAAATGATGGGAATTTAAGTATTTCATCCCCTTTCTTTCTAAAAGCCACTGAATCAAAAATTCAGTGGCTTTTTCATGTATTCTGAAAAGAATACTTGACGTTTCGCCTAGAAATTCTATTTTTGTAGCCTTAGCCATTTATCCATCTTATGAAATTCATCAAACAAGTATATACCCTTTGGGCAGCCTTCTGGTTTATTTTCCTTTTTTTACTCTTATTTCCCCTTTTCTGGATTTTTCTACAAAAAGAATCATGGAAACCCGCTGCTCATTATCTAAATCGTTTCTGGGGCAAACTATATTTTCCAATAATTGGTATTCCTGTAAGGATACGCTATGAATTTGAACCTGACCCCAAACAAGCATACGTCTTTTGTGGCAATCATTTTTCGTACTTAGATATAGCCGTGATGGGTTTAGTGGTAAAAAACTACTTTGCCTTTGTTGGAAAAAGCGATCTCAAAAAAATACCACTCTTTGGCTATATGTTTCGTAAACTGCATATTCAAGTCGATAGAAAGGATAAAAATAGTAGAACAAAATCCCTTACCCGTTCCATTAAGGCACTACAAAGTGGCCGTAGTGTCGTAATTTTCCCAGAAGGAGGTATTCTTTCAAAAAACATCCCACAACTGCACACAAGCCTGAAAGATGGAGCATTTCTAATGGCAATTCAGGAACAAGTACCACTTGTTCCCATTAGTTTTTTGAATAACTATAAAGTATTGTTTGATGACGAGCTACTGTTACATCCACAACCCATAGAAATCGTCGTGCATCAGCCTATTTTCACCGAAGGAATGACGAAAGAGAACATTGAAGAATTGAAACAACACTTTAGTTTGACCGTTCAAAATACGATTGATGCGTACCATAAACGCAAAGAATCCCTAAAAAATACCAATCATTAGACAAAAGAACCAGTTATCATTTTTTAAGATGTGATGAACGAAACAACCTTTTAATTTGTGACATAAACATTAACTCAAAGCAGATGAATTCGCACGAAATAGACTACAAAATTTTAGGAGAAGATATTCAAATCGTTGAAATTGAATTAGACCCCAACGAAACCGTGATTGCCGAAGCTGGCTCGATGGTGTATATGGAAGATGGTATTCAGTTTGAAACTAAAATGGGTGATGGCTCTAATGCCGACAATTCAGTTTTAGGAAAACTATTTCAGGCTGGTAGTAGAATGCTAACAGGGGAATCTATTTTTATGACCCACTTTACCAATCGTGGGTATGTGAAACGTAAAGTAGCGTTTGCCGCTCCGCACCCTGGTACTATTATTCCGATTAATTTATCGACCTTGCCTGGCAATACCCTTATCGCTCAAAAAGATAGTTTTCTTTGTGCAGCCTTGGGTACGAAAATATCCATTACGTTCAACCAAAAAATTGGTACTGGACTGTTTGGTGGAGAAGGCTTTATTTTAGAAAAACTTCAAGGCGATGGACTTGCCTTTGTACACGCAGGCGGCACAATTGTAGAAAAACACTTAAACAATGAGACCTTACGTATCGATACAGGTTGCATTGTGGCTTTTGAACCTACCTTAAACTATGACATTCAACGTGCAGGAAGTCTTAAATCAATGGTATTTGGTGGCGAAGGCATTTTTCTTGCAACCGTGCGTGGAACAGGACGTGTCTGGATTCAGTCGATGCCTTTATCAAAATTGATTCGTACGCTTGCTCCTTATGGCGGTTCAGCAAATGCTAATAAAGAAGGTGGCTCGGTGTTGGGTGCTTTAGGTGGGCTTTTAAAAGATTAAGAACATACTAAATTGCAAAAAAGAGCGTTATCCAGCCA
>JARXAV010000348.1 GCA_029865665.1 Flectobacillus sp.
CTTACTCCTGTACTCACGACCAAAGGCTGAACAATACCTGCGGCCGTTAATCCAGCCACGGTTGCAGAGCCTAACGCAATACGGATAATCGTGGCAATTAACCAACCTAATAATAGGGGAGAAAGACTTGACCCCTCAAATACGCCCGCTAAATCTTTCCCAATACCACTATCAATCAATACCTGTTTGAATGCTCCGCCTGCGGCAATAATCATGATAATCATCGTGGCAGAACTCAAGGCTGTTCCTGATTTGTCCATTAGGTCTTGCATTTTTCTTCCCCGACGAATACCCAAAAAATACAGCGCAAAAAGAACGGCAATCAGCATAGAAATCGTCGGATTACCAATAAATGCTAAGTAGTGTCTGATACTTGAGTTTTCATGTAAAGCTAATTCGCTACCCGTAGCCATTGCCATTAATAAGACGGGAACAAGGGCTGTTAAAAAACTAATACTAAACGAAGGCATCGCAGTTTCCTCAAAAATCTTATTTTCAAAGAGTCCTTGAGGAGGATTTGCCACAATTTTTTTGATAAATTCTGGAAAAATAATCCCTGCTACTAATAAAGTAGGTACGGCAACGATTAATCCATATAACAAGGTTTTCCCGATGTCTGCTTTAAAAATTACCGCAATAGCCGTAGGCCCAGGGTGAGGAGGTAAAAAACCATGCGTTACCGAAAGAGCTGTTGCCATCGAAATTCCTAAGTAAATAATGGGTTGTTTAGTACTGATAGCCACGGCGAAAACCATGGGTATCAGTACTACAAATCCTGCGTTGTAAAACATGGCAATACCTACGGCAAAACCTGTTAGCAACATCGCCCATTTGATATGTTTAACACCAAAGAAGCGAATCAATACGTTGCTAATTCGTTGTGCAGCTCCACTGTCGGATAACAAATTGCCTAAAATTACCCCAAAACCCAAAATCAAAATCAAAGAACCTAAGGTAGATCCAATTCCTTTTTGAAGAGAATTAATGATTTCGGTAAAAGGCATGGCTTTGCTAATACCGACAAATAGGGTTGCCAGAATCAGGGCAATAAAGGCATTAAGTTTTCCAACACTAATGAGCAAGAGCAGTAATGCAATACTAACAACGAGGATAAGAATAGACATAAGATTTATTTTTTGGATAATAAAAGAGAAGCTAATGTATTGATAAAGAATGAACTCAGTTTTGCTTAAAGAATAAATGGCTTATTTCTTTAATCCAACATTTAACATTCAAAATTCAACATCATTCCTTAGTGTTTTTCTACTGCATGACCGCCGAACTCATTACGAAGAGCTGCTACTACTTTTCCTGAGAAGGTATCTGCCATTTGAGAACGGTAACGCATCATCACGGAAAGAGCAATTACAGGGGTCGGTACGCCTAGGTCTAAAGCAGTCTCTAGCGTCCATTTACCTTCGCCAGAAGAGTGCATTATGCCTTTTATACTGTCTAAGTGAGGGTCTTTTGAGAACGCACTTTCGGTTAATTCCATCAGCCAGCTACGTACAACCGAACCGTGGTTAAATAATTTTGCTGTTTTCTGAAAATCAATGTCAAACTCTGAATGTTCAAATACTTCAAAACCTTCGGCAATTGCCTGCATCATACCGTATTCGATGCCATTGTGTACCATTTTGGTAAAGTGTCCGCTACCAGCAGCTCCTGTATAAAGCGAGCCATTTTCAACCGAAATCTTCTTGAATACTTCCGCAACATACTCAAACACCTCTTTGTCACCACCAATCATAGTACAGGCTCCGTTTAATGCACCTGATGTTCCGCCTGATGTTCCGCAATCTAAAAAGTCGATGCCTTTTTCTTGCAAGAAAGCATAACGTCTTTTTGATTCTTTAAAGTTGGAGTTTCCTCCATCAATAACGATGTCATTTTTTTGTAGAAACGGTAGTAACGATTCTATGACTTTGTCCACAATCTCACCCGCAGGAACCATCAACCAGATGACTCTACGACCCGTCAATTGACCACAAAGTGATTCAATGGTGTTTGCTGTGTTAATACCTGCTTCGCCTATTTTTTGGACAAAATCTGCGTTTACGTCGTTGGCAACTACTTCGTAACCGTTTCTTTGTAAATTGAGGGCAAGGTTAAAACCCATTTTGCCAAGTCCAATAATTCCAATTTGCATGTTTTTAGGGGGATAATTGAAGAATAATAAACGTAAATTTTAATCTGTACTATTTTAAATGGTACTATTTTTAGATATAATTCAAAAATAGTTAAATACTTTAGGTCTATTGCAGGGTCTTGGTAGTTTCTTTACTTTTTGGGTCATAGATAGACCGTCTTGTTGGGGTTATGGATATAGGAAACAAAGACGAATCGGTGATATTTCACGGAAAAATCCAGTAGGTTTCATTAAATCAATTTTCTTTTTGACTAAATTGCATCTTGAAAATGACCCAGTTTGATGATGTTACTATTGTAGTTGGTTTAACTAATTGATAGTTAATAGATTATCAAATTAAAGAAGTACTCAAACAAGACACAAGCTTTTTGGCTAAGTGTCACGATGTCAAAAATTTGAGGGAATAATTACCTTAAAGAAAATACTTGCTAAAGATATTATGCGAACACTTTTAGATTTTGAAAAACCAATAGCTGAATTGGAATCCAAGCTGGCAGAAATGAAAAAATTAGCAATCGACAGTAATGTGGATGTCTCTGCGGCTGCTTCTCAATTAGAACAGAGCATCGAAGATTTAAAAAAAGAAACGTTTGCTAATCTTACTCGTTGGCAAAGAGTTCAGTTGTCTCGTCATCCTGAACGCCCTTATACACTCGATTACATTCAGCACATTTGTGATGAGTTTATTGAGTTACACGGAGACCGTACAGTAGGAGATGATAATGCGATGATTGGTGGCTTCGGTAAAATCGCTGACCAAACAGTAATGATTATTGGTCAACAGAAAGGACGTAATACCAAAGAACGTCAGTTCCGTAATTTCGGAATGCCAAACCCAGAAGGGTATCGTAAAGCATTACGTTTAATGAAAATGGCTGAGAAATTTGGTAAGCCAATTGTTACCTTGATTGATACTCCTGGTGCTTTTCCTGGTTTAGAAGCAGAAGAAAGAGGACAAGGAGAAGCCATTGCTCGTAATATCCGTGATATGTTTATGTTGAAAGTACCTGTTATTTGTATCATCATTGGCGAAGGTGCTTCGGGTGGTGCATTAGGTATTGCCATCGGCGACAAAGTATTGATGTTAGAAAACACGTGGTATTCGGTAATTTCTCCAGAATCATGTTCTTCAATTTTATGGCGTTCATGGGATTATAAAGAACAAGCAGCAGAAGCGTTGAAATTAACGGCTACGGATATGTTAGGAAATGGCTTAATTGACGGGATCATTCCTGAGCCGTTAGGAGGTTCTCATTTAAACCATGAAGCCGCTGCCAATACTGTGAAGAAAGTAATCTTAGAAAACATCGCTGAGTTATCGACACTAAGCGAAAGAGAACGTATCAACCAACGTATTGATAAATTCTCTAAAATGGGCGTAGTTATCTAATGGATAAGATGTTAAGCTATTTTTGAAAAATAAAACTGAATAAGTGGTTGGTCTAGTACTAGCCACTTATTTTGGTTTTGGAGCGAATAGAACCAACATAAGTTCCATGCTACTTTCCATAAATTTAGTACTATCAGCATATCGTTAAACCAATTTATATACAGTACCATGAAACGCCCATGCCAAACAACTTTGATACACAGAGGAATAATTGCAATCGTTGCCCGAGGGCGTTCCGACTATGCGTCGCAATCTGATACCATTTAAAAATAACTCAACATTATAATCAGATGAAAAACATCGTTTTTGACTTAGGAAATGTAGTCATTGATATTGATTTCCCTAAAACCTATATTGCTCTCGCCGAATTATCAGCAGCATTTTCTGAAAAAGAGGTGGAACGAATTATTACTGAACAAAACCTTTGGGTCAACTATGAAATGGGGCATTATACCGATGCTGAATTTCGTGACTTATTACGCAGTCACCTCGCCATTGAAGCAACTGACGAAGCCATTGATCAAGCCTTTTCTGCTCTGTTACTAGACATTGAGCCAGAACGAATTGCCTTGATAAAGTCCTTGCGTAGTCAATACAAAACTTTTGTCTTATCGAACACCAGTAATATTCACATTATTGATGTAGAACGCATTTTGTATAAATGCACAGGCGAACGTTATCTGAACGATTTGTTTGATAAAGTGTTCTTATCTTATGAGATGGGTAAAGTGAAGCCTCATGTCTCCATTTATCAGCAGTTATTGGACGAAGCAGAACTTGAGGCAAGCGAGACGCTATTCTTGGATGATAAATTAGAAAACCTTGAAGGAGCAGCCCAATTGGGAATTCAAGTAGCACATATTATACCTAATCAATACACCATTTTAGACGTATTTGGGGCGAATTCCAAGTGATCCAGTGAGAAACAAAACCATTTTAATACAAGCAATCCTTTTTGTGGCAACCGTAGTGACGACGACCTTATCGGGGGCAGAGTCCATTACGGGGAAATTCTTTTTCTTCCTGCCAGAGCCATACGCACTTCATTTTCCAGAAGATTTTTGGCAAGGTTTTGCCTTTTCGATTCCTTTTTTAGGAATTTTGACCGTTCATGAATTTGGTCATTATTTTATGGCTAAGTATTATAAAATCAAAACATCTTTGCCTTATTATATTCCGATGTGGCTAGGGCCTTTTATGATGAGTATCGGAACGTTGGGGGCTGTTATTCGTATTTTAGATCGTACTCGTACCCGTAAACAGTATTTTGATATTGGTATTGCTGGGCCTTTGGCTGGATTTGTTGTGGCGATGGGTGTTCTTTGGTACGGATTCACACATTTACCCCCAATAGACTACATCTACCAGATTCATCCAGATTATCTCAAGTACGGAACGCATTATGCGGAGGAGGTAATGAAAAATGAAAAGCTGATTGGTGGTCAATTGGTGTTAGGAGATAACTTATTGTTCACTTTCTTCAAAAATTACGTTGCTGATCCAGCTTTAGTGCCGCCTAATTTTGAGATGATGCACTATCCATTCATTTGGGCTGGATACTTAGCCTTATTTTTCACCGCCTTGAATTTATTCCCGATTGGTCAATTAGATGGGGGACATATTTTGTACGGATTAATTGGAAAAAAACGCTTTCAGGTAGTTTCGCCCATTATTTATGTACTGTTTGTCTTGTATGCAGGTTATGGCTTATTTTCGGTACAAACAATTCGTCAGATAGGGCAGTTAAAAGCTGATTATGCTTCGGAAACGGACTT
>JARXAV010000351.1 GCA_029865665.1 Flectobacillus sp.
GTTTGGAAATTGGTGGGCGAACCAAAACAGGTATCGGCAACCGACACACCAACCCCTTCGCTTTGAGGAGTCACTTTGGCTCCCGAAACGGGTAATCCAAGCTGACTGAGTTTCCCATTTAAGCTAAATCCATTTCGTTCATACGCAATGGAATCTTGTTTGACATTTGTTAAAGTCCATACGCTTGTTGCTGTTTTGGCTAAAGCAACATCGGGTTTACCAATGACCGCCAATGAATCTAGCCCTTGAATAGCCATGTAAATTTTACCATCAGGAGCAAGTTGTACAGCTCCCCATGCTCGTTTATTCGTAGAGTCAATCGTCACTCTCGATTTACTGATCCCATCTGCATCCGTAGGTGTTAAGTCAAAATATATCAATTTAGAATAATCTGTTGTGGTATTGAGCGTTTCGGCTTTCAGGGTCACATAAAGTCCATTCCCATTAGGTGAAAACTCAACGCCATACGCTTTGGGAGGGGTGAGCCCTAAATCAATGGTTTTCTCGTTGGTTATTTTTCCTGTTTCTGGGTCAAAATCATAGAGTTGTACATAGTTTCTTGTTCCGCCAGGGATGATGTACGCTAATTTTCTACCATCAGAAGAAAATTTCAAGGTACCTTCACCCTTTGCTAGTTCGTCAATAGGTAATCCAATGGCTTCGGTTTTGTCCACACTGATTCCATTTTTGGTTACTTGATACATCCGAAAGGTATTACTTCCATAATCGTGTGAAACGACCCAGTAAGTAGAATCCTTCTCAATAAACACTGAGGCTAGGCTTTCGGTACTAGTAGTGCTTTCGTTTAAGAGAACATTCTTTTCGACAACTTTTCCCTTTCCTCCATTTTGGCGAATGTCCACAAGGCTATAGCTTAATTGCTTTGTGCCATTAATATCGGTAGTAGTGAAAATATAATACTCCGATTGACACCCTTGACAAGAGGGTTTGGGGACAATAATTACCGATTGGGTGGAGTTTGTACTTCCCCCCGAACTTGTAGGGCTGGTACTTACACTTTGCATTAATGTTCCATCTTTGTAATAAACAGTCGTTCCATCAGTATAAAAGAGCATATTCCCGTTTGGGTCATTGACTGTTGCAATACCCTCAAGGCTTGTTAATTTACCTTGGTCGTCCACTGTAGCTGCTCCATTACTAAACTTGATACCTGCATTTGTACCAAAATACCAAAATTCATTCGTTGGTTTAGGTGGCGGCGGAGGACAAGGCTTTATCGTTAATTTATTTTCGTAAGTACAGCCAGTTAAGGTGTCTCTAACCAACACCGAATAACATTGCGTGGAATCAACTCGGATATTTAATGCCTGTAGTGTATCGCCTTGTGGATACCAACGATATTTATATTGAGGTTCAGCACCGCCATTTTTATAAGGGTCAAGCGTGATAAAATCGAATTTACAAAGCGTTGTATCCGTTTGTTCGGGTGCATTTCCTAAATAAAAATTACGAGGTAAATCGTTGATGGTAATCGTTTGTGTATAAGTTTTTGGAATTCCCGCCTCTGTTCGGATGAGTGTAACCGTTTTAGTCCCTGCTGTTGTATAAAGGTGGCTTGGGTTTTGTAGGGTCGAAGTATTTCTTGTACCACTTCCCACATCTCCAAAATTCCAAGACCATGCAGTGGCAGGCGTAGGAGTGATGTCTTTAAAGCGAGTTGCCCCGACGGTATCTGTACATTCGGTCAAACACGTTCTAGTAACCGTAAATTGAGCTACGGAACGTTCGCTCACACCTAGCCAACCCATCGTGAAAACGGCTAGGGTTAAAAATATACGATATAACTTACTAAAGTGTGCCATTTGTTCGTTATCTAGTTCATAAACACTTGTATTGAAATAGAAAGAGTGCCTGTAAGGATATAGACCATTTCATGCTTCAAAAGGTTGTAAGAAAGTAGAAAATAATTCTGAGAACTATAGACTGTGACAGAACTTCTTGGAATGAAACCTTGTAGGTTTTCAAAATCTATAAGGTTTTTGCGGATTAAAATTCTACTAAGTTATGTCGCACGCTATATATTGAGTTCATTTAATGCTTCAGACTTTAAAATAAACGAAATTTACGAGTAAAAATTTCCAATTATACCGTAATTTGTATTTATACAAGTATTTATTTTACATTAAAGGAGAATCCAGATGATTCAATACTCGTTCTGGTAAAGGATTAATGACATTCTAACACAAGCACAATACTTAACCATATCAATAAGGCATTGATGTCGTATTGAATAAACGAATCTTATTCATGTTGAAAAAAGGTGTACTACTAATTACGATACTATTGGTTTGGGTGATGACGGCCGAGGCTCAAGACCCCCAATTGTCCCAGTTTTATGCGGCTCCTTTGTATTTGAATCCCGCATTCGCTGGTTCGGCAATGGCTCCGAGAGTCAATTTTACCCACCGAAATCAGTGGCCTTCACTAAGTGCAAACTTCGTAACCTCTTCGTTGTCAGCAGATATGCATCTTAGTAAGTTGAACAGCGGGGTGGGTATTTTGTTTACAAGTGACCGTCAGTTTTCTAATTTTACTACGATGGACATTGGGGCTGTGTATTCATACCATCTAAAATTATCCGATAATTTATCGGCACAAATGGGGGTGCAAGGAACGTATGAAACAAGGGGCTTAAATTATTCGGAATATACTTTTGGTGATCAGATAAAACAATATTTACAAGGCTTAGGCTATGGATCAACCACTGACCCCATTGGAACGGGTTCGCCTCAATTGCGTTATTGGGATTTTTCTACGGGTGGAATTATCTATTCAGAACAGTTTTGGGTAGGCGTTTCGGTACACCATTTGAACCGACCAAATCAATCCTTTAGCAATCAAGATGCTCGTTTACCCATGAAATTTGGTTTGCAAGCAGGTTTCCGAATTCCAATTGCCGATTATGAATTGGGGAATAATTTAGGAGGAAATATCGACCGTGAAAAAAGCATTACTCCCGTTATCCATTACAAACACCAAGGAACAGCCGACCAATTGGACGTAGGGGCATACCTAACTTATTCGCCTTTGGTTTTTGGAGCTTGGTATCGAGGACTTCCAATCAAAAATTATAGTAACGGCTCTGGTACCATTATCAATCACGATGCTGCCGTTTTATTGTTAGGTTATCGTCAAGATAATTTTTCGATTGGTTATAGCTACGATGCAACCATCTCCGCTTTAAGTGGTACAGGAGGAGCTCACGAGTTAACCCTGTCTTATACCTTCACCGATTGGATAGACAACAGCCCACGCAATCGAAAAAGAAAAGGCGAACTTAAATGTCCGAAGTTTTAGAAATAAGAAAGGCTACTTCTGAGAGGAGGTAGCCTTTTGCTTTTTTATGCTATGGTAGAAGGAAATTACCAGCTATTCATTCTCTAAAAGTTGCTGCTTGATTTTTTGTACAAATTCAAGGTATGTTAGACTGTATTTAGCTATATCTTCATCTGATAAACTACTACTGCGTAACATTTCTGTGACCGTTGCTACTTTAACCTGTAATTCAGCTTCTTGAATTTTCTTATTTTCGTTTTTTATAGCCAAAGCATTGGCAGAAATAGTCATTTCAAAAATCAGACGTTGCTCAGGAGTCATAGCTGTTGTATCCAATTCTTTAATGGCTGCACTGAGCAACTCCTCATTCCAAAACTGAGGATAATGAATAGGGTCATTTATACTGTTGAGTGTTTTCATCGTATATGCCAGTTTTTCCAAATTCGACTTAACCTCATTTTCTTCTAGTTTAAATTTGTCTAATTCTCATGTTCATGTCTGGTAGCCTTTCTTCGGTGTCCTTGGCTGTGTCTCCTGACCAGCTATTGTGCGAAAGCAATTTTATATTTGTTAGTATAAAGTCTGGTTAGTAGGTCAGCCACGGAGTGAAAAAAGCAGGCGAAAACCTGCTCTTCCAAATATCTTCAAGTCGAACGACAACTCCATAAAAGAAACCACCGAAGCCGACCGCTACCAAAGGTTAAGTTCAACATCGCCTTCATGGTTTGGCTTGCAGCCACCACGAATGCTTAGTTATTAGCTGCTGCCATTTTACAACCATTTCTTTTTTCTAAACCACAGAATTGGAAATGTAAAACTTAAAACAATTAAAATTAGCACATACAGATAACCAAATTTCCATTCCAATTCGGGTATATATTTAAAGTTCATTCCATAAATACCTGCCACTAACATTGGCAACGAAATGCACATTGTTACAATTGTAAGAGTTTTAAAAATTCTATTTTGTTCTAACTCAATTTTACTTGATATGTTTTGTTTTAAGTCGTCAATTCTTTTAAAATTATTCTGCACGTACTCATTTATTACAGATAAATCATTGAGTTCTGAATAAAAGGTTTCCTTTGTTTCGGTGTTTAGTTTTTGACTTTTTCTTAAAAGATGAATTATTCTACGATATTCATTATTAGCTTCTTCAATGATTAAATTATTAAAACTAAAATTGGTTAGTTTGTCCAATTCTTGTTCAGAAAATTTATTCTCTTTTAATATTTCTGAATAACTGTTTTTAATTTTTTTAGAAATTATTTCTGTTAAGTCTGCAAAGTAATCAGAAACAAAACCGATTATTAAAACAAAAAAAGTGTTTGTTTCTATCAAACCGTCAAATTTATCCAAATGAAATTGCTTTTGTCTCAACGGTAATATCTCTTCAAAAGCAACTGTTGTGAAAGTAAATAAGGTATTTTCTTTTAGAATAATACAAACTGTTACTTCATTAATTTTGTTTTCATTGTTGAAATATGGTACAGAAAAATTAATTCCAATTTGATTTTTTGTTTCTAAATAGTGAGAGCTAATTTCAATATCGTCTCCCGAGTTTAAGATACTTGTATCAATATTGAATACCTTTTCTATTTTATTAATATTTCCCTTTTCGTAATTTATAAATTGAATGTTAACAATATCATTGATTTTAAAGGTAAAATCTTCTACACTATTTATTTGTTTAGACGTTTTGTCTCGAAAAATCAATTCAATATTCATTTATTTACGTTTAAAATTTTGTTCTTGCGTTTGGTCGTCTTTGGTTGCAGCTAACGAGCGTATAACCGCCATACGCTCAATAAATTTAGTCATTTATGGCGTATATCCAACCAATTTGGAATATAACCGTCATTTATTAGCATTTTTCTTCTTTGGCTGTGTCTCCAGACCAGCCATCATGCGAAAGCGATTTTATCTTTGTTAGTGTGAAGTCTGGTCAGGAGACTACAACCTACTAACCTCTTCCAACGACAACCCTGTTGTCTGGCAAATGATTTCTGGGGCAACTCCAATGGCTTTTAAGGATTTTGCCATTTCAAGTTTTGCTACTTTAATGCCTTCCATAACTCCCTCTTTTTTGCCCTCATCAAAAGCAGTATCTACTACCCCTTTTAAATCACGATATATTTTTAGGCTTTGCTGATATTCAAATTGTTCATCCCAAGTATAGGTAGCCAATTCTGCTTTTTTAAAAGCTTGCTCAAAAACTTCGTCTTTGAACATTTCGGGCATTGTTTCAAAGTCTTCTAAATGTTTGATGAAGTATAGCCATTTGTCTAAGCGATTTTCTAATTGACTTTCTTTTTTATTGAAATGAGGCATCTCTAAATAAACGAACTTCAATTTATCATAAAATACCTGATTGTTTTGGTCTTTAAGTTGAACGGTATGCACTACCTCTTCTTTCAATGCTTTATCGTCATCAAACTCAAAATCTAAGATGCCTACGCAATAGACTGCTTTTAGCTCGTAGTTCCAATCGCCACGTTCTGCTTGTTCTTGAATAGGAAAAGAAGCATAGTAAATGGTTCTATCTTTAAAAAAATTCTGTTTGGCTTTTTGAAGTTCTACAATTATTTTTTCGCCATTACCATCTTCACAATAAATATCATATATCGCTTTTCTATCTTCCTGTGTTCTACCAAGTCGCTCTTTATCTTTGAAGGATAAGTTAACAATGTTACTTTCGGGCAAAAGGCTTCTCAAGAAGTCGATAAGTAAAGGCTTACTAGCTTCTTCTCCAAATATCTTTTTAAAACCGAAATCGGTAAACGGGTTGACATATTTTGCTTTCATGTAGAGCGTTAATTATTTGTAACAAAGATACGTAAATGCTAGAATATCTTATGAATCAATGGTTTGTAGATTTTTTGTTCTCTATCAAAAAGGCTACCTCCCTAAAAGAAGTAGCCTTTTCTATATCCTATTGTAATTTCTTGTAACGAATACGTTTTGGTGTTGCGTCAGCTCCTAAGCGTTTTTTACGATTTTCTTCGTAATCAGAATAGTTACCTTCAAACCAATATACTTTTGAATCGCCTTCAAAGGCTAAGATGTGCGTAGCTACACGGTCTAAGAACCAACGGTCGTGGGAGATGACTACCGCACAACCTCCAAAGTTTTCAAGGGCTTCTTCTAAGGCACGAAGCGTGTTTACGTCCAAGTCGTTGGTAGGCTCATCGAGTAGCAATAAGTTAGCTCCTTGCTTCAACATCATTGCTAAGTGAACACGGTTACGCTCGCCCCCAGAAAGATTACCAATTTTCTTTTCTTGGTCAGCTCCTGCAAAGTTGAACTTACTTACATACGCACGAGAGTTCATTTGTTTGCCACCCATCAATAAGTATTCTGTACCGCCCGAAATGGATTCAAAAACTGATTTGCTGCCATTTAACTGGTGGTGTTCTTGGTCTAAGTAGGCCATTTCTACGGTATCACCTACTTCAAATGTTCCCGAATCTGGTCTTTCTTGCCCTGTAATTAATTTGAACAAGGTTGTTTTACCCGCACCGTTTGGTCCAACGATACCTACAATCCCTGCTGGAGGTAAAGAGAAGTTCAAGTCTTCAAATAACAACTTATCGCCGAATGCCTTAGAAACGCCATTCACTTCAATAACCTTGTTTCCTAAACGAGGCCCTGCTGGAATGAACAATTCTAATTTATCTTCTTTCTGTCTTGATTCTTCCGAAACTAAACGATCGTATTCACTCAAACGAGCTTTTGATTTTGCCTGACGAGCCTTTGGAGCCATACGAACCCATTCCAACTCACGTTGTAAGGTTTTCTGACGCTTCGATTCTGTTTTCTCTTCCTGAGCTAAACGATTTTGTTTTTGCTCTAACCATGAAGAATAATTCCCTTTCCATGGAATACCTTCGCCACGGTCAAGTTCTAAAATCCAGCCCGCTACGTTATCCAAGAAATAACGGTCGTGGGTTACGGCAATAACCGTTCCTTTGTATTGACGTAAGTGTTCTTCTAACCAATGTACCGACTCGGCATCCAAGTGGTTGGTTGGTTCATCGAGTAACAACACATCTGGTTCTTGTAACAACAAACGACAAAGAGCCACACGACGTTTTTCACCCCCAGAAAGATTGCCCACTTTGGCATCTGAAGGAGGACAACGAAGGGCATCCATTGCTTTCTCTAAACGAGTATCCAATTCCCATGCGTTGAAATGGTCTAATTTCTCTTGCACTTCGCCTTGGCGTTCCAATAGTTTATCGAAATCAGCATCAGGGTCGCCAAATGCTTCGTTGATGTCTTCAAACTCTTTTAATAAAGCAACAATTTCAGCAACACCTTCTTCTACGATTTCTTTAACCGTTTTTTCGGGGTCTAATTGTGGTTCTTGTTCTAATAAACCTACGCTATATCCTGGTGAAAAAACGACATCACCCGTGTAGCTTTTGTCAATTCCTGCAATGACACGAAGTAATGATGATTTACCTGATCCGTTAAGACCTAAAACACCAATTTTTGCTCCGTAAAAGAAGGAAAGGTAAATGTTTTTCAGAATGGTTTTCTGAGGTGGAACGGTTTTCGATACCCGTTCCATTGAAAATATGATGGTTTCTTGACTCATGTTGTTAGTTATCCTTAATTCTTTTTTCAAAGATAATTGAAAGCGTTGAAACGTCCATGATTATCTTTTTTGATAAAGCCGTTGATTGAAATTTTAGTAGGATTTAATCGGTAAAAGTCCTTCTTTTCGGTATTTATCAATTTCAAAAAGTTGATACTGTAACGAAGCAATAGGGACATCTTTAGAGAATAAGCTATTGGTTAAATTGGTTAAAAATTTGTCTTTATGTTCATTGTAATTTTGTAACCCAATTTGTATTGCTAATAGAAACGTACGGTAGGAGTCGCCATAGAGTTGGTCGAGTGTTTTATCATAAATATCCAACTGTGTTACTTGTTGTAAGTTTTGGGACGGTACTTGTGTGCCGACTAAAGTAGTTTCTAGGAAAAAAAGTTGTTTATGTGATTCGTCGCCATAAAATCCTAGCCAACAATGACTTGGCGTAACCGTAATTAAAGGATGAATGCTCATTCTATACAAAATGGAAGCGAAAAGTACCGTGCCATCCACACAATTAGCTTGCTGACTACGGAGCGATTCAGAAGGCATCCGAACAAACTGATGGAGTGTAAGTGGAGACGTGTAACTTGGCGAATTATTGGAAGAACTAAGGCTGCTGTATTTAAGCCCTCGTTGTCTTAAATTATGCCAAACGGAAAATACCTGACGAAAGACTTCTTTGGTGTCGTTCGACTGATAACCTGCGATGCTGTTGATAATACCTGTTCGCATAATTTGAGGTAGTAGCTCGTTGGTAATAACGGGGTGATGTTCGTTTACATAAGCCGCATACATAAAATTCATGTCATGAATAATGCCTGTACGGTGAACAAAGGCAAAAGGGCAGTCGTTTACACTCCGAACCGTAATTACCTTAGTAGCTTGCATAATTAGCTGCTCATTGGCATAAACAGTGAAGGTCACATTGGCAGGAAAGGGCTGAGTAACCGTCGAAAGGTAATCCCATTTATAGGCGATTTCTGGAAAAATCTCATATTCTGTATGCTTGCCATTCAAGAAGGCGGTGTAGCTACTTGTTTGCATAATCTGTGGACATTCGATGACCACTTTTACGGTGGCAGAACCCAGTTTTAGGTAGGTAATGTCAACCCCAAATTGCCCTTCGCTATCACCAAAATAAGTACGGTCTTCGTCTTTGGTATCACTCGTGAGGTAGTTTCGAGTAGAATTAGCCCAAACATAAGAGGGGTATAATTTGTTATCCATTTCGATGACGGGTTTACACAAAACACCGACCAGTTTTTGAGCGTTAGATAGTTGAGTAACAAGAACAAAGGCGAGTGCGACGAGAGCTCTACTAAAATGCTTATTGACAAGGAGTTTTTCTTGAATTTTCATTATAAATTGTGTTAAATGACTAAGATAAATAGAAGATATTAAGGGTGAAATTTTAATGTGTTTTTTTGCTAAAAGCCTGATAAAAAATAGCTTAACTAAGCATTTATCACAAAAAAAATGGTTTTCATGGATATTGTAGTTAAAATGTTAGATTTTTTTCTGAAATTCTGTAAATTGCGTTAAAATCCGTGATAGTCTATTGTGGACTTTTATAAAAGTGAGTTTTTCCAAATAAATTAAAATCCAAAAACGCAGTCAACCTAAACCAGAGAATCACGTTAGAGCTATGAGCATTGCCAGACACTCTAACCACGCAACGTACAACAAATGGAAAATATAGTTAACGCAGCCGACTATGGCTACTGTAAAGACGGAAAGGTCTTTTTGAAAGGTTATTTAGATTACGCAGACCGCCAAATAGGTGTAGTTAGAAATACAGAAGAGGAGGCTCTTCAGTATTTTGTCAATCGTTTTTCGATTGCTGGAAATAAGGTGGAATTGTTGTTTTCTCAAGTAGAAGAAGCTCAGAATAAGGGCTCTTATCTTACAAAGTTGTTACAACTTCGTAAGAGTTTGATTGAATTCGACGGTTTAGGAAACTTTATTCCGTTACTCGAAAAATTAGATGGTTTAGAATTAGAACTGCGTGAGCTTATCCTTAACAATCAAATTAAAAATCTTGAAATCAAGAGAGCTTTAATTGAGGAAGGTAAGGACGTAAATGCAGGTGATGATTGGGTTGCAGCTACGGATGCCATCATGGAGATTAAATCTAAATGGTTAAAAACAGGACCAGTAGATAAAGCCCTACAAGATGGTATTGAAGAAGAGTTCAGTACAATCGTGGATGATTTCTTTGCTAGTCGTAGAGAATACTACGCTGAGAAGAATCGTATTATTGATGAGAAGTTAGCCCAATTACAAAAAATTGTGGACACGGCTCGTTCGTTGCGTTATGAAAAAGACTTAGACGCTGGTTTCCAACGTGTTAAAGATTTACAACGTGAGTGGAAAACAATTGGTGCTGTACCGCCGAAAAAGCAAAGTCAACTTTGGAAACAGTTCAAGCGTTCAAGTGATTACTTCTTTGAGCGTTATAACGCAGGAAAAGGTATCGTATCGAAACCTCGTATTGACCCACGTGTTCAACAAATGATGGACATGACTGCTGAATTAGAAAATGAATTGAAAGTACAAGACTCAATACCTCAGACAGCAGAAAAAGCGAAGGGCTACTTAGTGAAGTGGAAAGAACTTTCACTTGCTGTTAAGATGGTGGATAGAAATCTTGCTGAACGTTTCAGAAATGTTTGTGATAAGATTTTCGAAATGAACTATTTACTTCGTGTAATTAGTTACCGACATCCTGCACTTAGCGAGAAACCACGTATTGAGCAGTTGAAAATCATGATTAACCAAATGGATTACATGACTAAGAAAGAGAAAAACGAATTGGATTCGTTCATCTCTGAATCTCAGTACAGTGGTCAAATGGGAGATAAATTGGTTATGAACAAAATCAATACGCAAAAACGTAAGATTTCAATGAAGGAAACTTTGTTGGTTGAATTCAAGAAAGAGTTAGAAATACTACTAGGTCAATAGTCGTATTAACACATAAAAAAACCTTCTCTAGGTCGCTAGAGAAGGTTTTTTGTTTTATAGGGTTTCTAGCGACGATAATCAATTTTAATTACTTCGTACCAGATTTCTCCATTATAAATTACTGCTTTGTACTGAACACCATCTACAATAAAGAAGGTATCACCATTAATGACTAATTGCTCATAACCATCAGGAATACTTTCTACCAATGCACCAATTGGAGGAGGTACTACGGCATAATCGTACCCATTATATTCATAATACGTTCCATAGTAATAGAAATAAGGACGATTCTGAATAAAGATTCTACGACAATCTTGTGGTAAATACTGCACTCTTATACCGACTGGAGCAGGGGCAACGATGTACGAATTGTTATACGGTTTATAATAAATCCCGTTGCTATACCAGAATGAAAATCCACCAAAATTGATACTTAATGAAGCCGAAGGTAACGATTGGCAAATAGCGTTACGACGTGGTAAGTTATTGTATCGCCAGTTTGGTGCATTATTATAGACGTGTTGTTGTCTGTTAATAATAACAGTACGGTTGTTATACCCTCCGTTATTATATCCGCCTCTTTGTTGTGGATAAGCCTGTCCACGGTTGTTGTTCCAGCCTCGGTTGTCATGCTCTCTGTTATTATTTCTATCACGGTTGTCACGTTCACGATTTTCGTATCTGTCATTTCCACGGGCTTGTCCATTGTTTGGGTAGGTTTGTACTTGCCCTCTACCTTGTCCACCATTCTGACTTGGTTGTGCTTGCCCAGCATTTCCTCTTCCTTGTCCCTGATTGTTTTGATTAGTAGGAGATGATTGAGATGGTCCTGCGTTATCTCTACCTTGGCCTCCGTTATTTGGATAAGCTTGTCCTGTCCCTCCAGTTGTATTAGGGGTAGATTGGGCGTGATTTTCACGGCCGCCACCGTTTCCACCACGTCCTTCTCCACCACGACTACGACCTTCACGGTCTTGTGCGATTAAACTAGGTATTGTTCCTAAAAGGAAAAATGCCGCAACGATGCTTTTTGAATTAATTGCTGTACCTATCATGCTAGTGTCCTTAGTTTTCATCTTCTTGATATTTTATGTGTATTAGACGAATAAATCATACGAATGTTATATGTTGATGCTTGGATTAACAAAACATTAACATCGCTGATTGCTACCCATTTCTTATTCTTTAAACGTGGTAAACTGTGGTATGTAACGGCACTTCCTTTTTGAGTAGAAGAATGGTTTAAATGCTGCGACGTGTGGTGTTTATTAGACAACTAACAAACAAAAATCCCCCAAGAGTTACCTCAAGGGGGATTTTATCTATTGATGTTTAAAAAGAGTTCTTACACGCCTCTAACCATGTTTACGAAGGCTTTTACCTCTCCAACTAAGTCTGTCGCTTGGCTAATTACTTTAATGAAAGCACTACCAATAATAGCTCCAGCCGATTGAGACGCTGCTTTTTTGAAGGTTTCATTATCTGAAATACCAAAACCAATCAAGCGTGGATTTTTTAAACCCATTTCATTTACTCGGGTAAAATACGCTTCTTGGTCGGTCGAAATTCCTGTTTTTGCTCCTGTCGTACTTGCTGAAGAAACCATGTAAATAAAGCCAGACGAAATGCTGTCGATATGGCGAATACGAGCTTCTGAGGTTTGTGGCGTAATCAAGAAAATATTCAAGATACCATATTGGTCAAAAATTGCTTTGTATTCGTCTTCATATACGCTTGCAGGCATATCAGGTAAGATTAATCCGTCAACGCCCACTTCTTGACATTTTTTACAAAAAGCTTCTACACCGTATTGTAACACAGGATTTACATAGCCCATCAATAAAATAGGTACGTTGATATTCTGCTCTCTGATGCCTGCTAATTGTTCAAACAACAATTTCACGGTCATGCCATTATCCAAGGCAATTTGATTAGATTGTTGAATGGTTTCGCCATCTGCCACAGGGTCAGAATAAGGCATCCCGATTTCAACAAGGTCTGCACCTGCTTCGTCTAAGGCTCTCAAAATGGTAACGGTATCGTCAATTTTGGGATAACCTGCTGTAAAGTAAACGTTTAATATATCGTTTTTCTTTGTTTCAAAAAGTCTTGTTATGTTGTTCATTGTTATTGCTTTTACACACAAGCGACAAGCATATTTACAAAAGGTAAGGCTTTGTTATAGTCCATGCTATCATATTCAAAACCAATGCGTTGTAAGTTGTGGTAATATTGATTTTTATTTGTGTAATAATATTTTTCAGAGGGTATTTGCCATGCTTTATCACCTAGTTTTGAGGCTAAAAACCATTTTTCCAAGAGTCTTGCCGTCCTTCCATTTCCATCATTTAATGGGTGAATATTGAGAAAAATAAGATGGAGTAAGGACGCATAAAAAAACGTTTCTCGAATGGTTAAAGCTGTTTTCAAAAGCAGTGATAAATCAGCAAAAAATTTTACAAGTTCCCCCTTCACTTGTTCGGGGTCTGTGGCTACGTATAGTGTTTTTTCGCCACTCATTACAAACATAGGCGACCTACGCCATCGTCCTCTTTCCGAAGCACTCAAAAAGTTTTTGGTAATCAATTTATGAGCTGCTAATAGGCTTTTCTCGTTCAAAATGCTACTCCGTGCAAAGGAATATGCTTCGAATAAATCATCGGCTTTCTTGGTATAATCGACCAAAAATTTTACGCCTAATAATTTATGTTTTAAGTACGAATCCAATTCAATATCAACACCTTCAATTTTGGACGAATATACGACCGAACTTGACGTATAGAAGGTGAAATCTTGAATGGTATTTTGAAATTCTTGAAGATTAGCCATGCGATTAGCCAACTCCTCTTCTTGTACCAGAAAATGAGGTAAGAGTTGTTCGGATGGTAAAATTTTAAATTTCATTAATATGGCTTTTTACACTAGGGATGAGGATAATTTTATTATCCTAACATCGAATTTCCTAATTCATTAAAATCCAGACCATTAAAAGTCCCTGACGACATCATCAGTAAGTTTAAGCCACGCCATCGTTTGGTTTGTAGGTATGCCACCATTGCTGTTTTTTCGGTAAAAATTGTAAGATTTGGATGATTAAAATGTGCCTTAATTTCGTCTTCCGAAATGGCTGGCATATTCTTGTGAGCTAAGGTTGCAGGACTGTAAAAAACGATGGCTTCGTCGGCTGCATTTAGCTTATTGGCATATTCTCCCAAGAAATTTTTATTCAAGCTACTAAAGGTGTGCAACTCCAAACAAGCCAATAAACTGCGTGTTGGATACTGTTCTTTTAGGGCTTTGGTGGTGGCTTCTACCTTGGAAGGGGCATGAGCGAAATCACGGTAAAAAATACTGTCATTGGTTTCTTTTACCAGTTCCAAACGCTTGGCTGCTCCTTTAAAAGAAGGAATAGCTTGATAGAATAGCGTTTCGTCAATACCAATTTGACTCAGTACATATTTGGCTCCGTTTAAGTTTTTCAGGTTATGGTCGCCAAAAACGCTAATTTCTACTTCTTTATGATTGGGTAACACCAAGTAGGTTTTGCCATTTCTGATACTATTCGGATGAATGCCATAAGGTAACTTGGTTACATCCAACCATTCTCGCTGTCCAATTTTAGCCACCAATTCGTCGGTTCTATCAAAAACAAACGAACCCGATTTTTCTAGTTGGTCTGCCAACAAATCGAACTGCTTAACGTAATCGTTAAAATCTGGATAGACGTTAATATGATCCCAAGCGATACCCGAAATCAGGGCAACGTGCGGATGATAATGTAAAAACTTTGGCTGACGGTCGATTGGTGAAGACAAATATTCATCGCCTTCGATAATGATTACAGGAGCGTCCGACAAACTAGCCATGGTTTCAAAGCCTTCGATGCGAGCTCCAACCATGTAGTCAAATTTGCGATTATGGTATTTTAAAACGTGTAAAATCATGGCGGTCATGGTAGTTTTACCATGACTTCCTGCAATGACAACACGTTGTTTATTAATACTTTGTGAATAAATGAATTCAGGATATGAGTACACTTTTAAGCCTAATTCCTGAGCCTTTGCCAATTCTGGGTTATCCACACGGGCGTGCATTCCGAGAATAACGATGTCTAAATCGCTCGTGATTTTCTCAGGAAACCAACCAATTTCGGCAGGAAGTAAGCCTTTGGTAGCCAACAATGTTTTAGATGGTTCGTAGATTTCATCGTCCGAACCTGTAACTTGATAGCCTTTGTTATGTAAGTCAAGGGCTAAGTTGTGCATGGCAGCACCACCAATGGCAATGAAGTGTACTTTTTTCATATTTTCAAGGACATCATACGAATCACCTTAATTCGTCATTTTGTAAATCAGGAACTTAGTAGTTAAAAACTGTAAATAAAATAGTACATTTCCAAGAGTCTATCTTTAGGGAAATGATTGGATTTTGTTAGCGTATTAATTAGACTATTTTGTTTTGTAAATATCTGATTATCAAATAGCTGTCAAGATATACTTTTCTGAAAGTTATATTTTGAATAAATCCATTTTAGATTCTTGCAAAGGTCATACTTTTATTGCACTTTTGCACGTTTTATTGGCATTGTGTACTAAATGTGTCAATGCCCCAAATTGGGTATAACTTACGTAAAATTATACAATTTACCTCTATTTAGGTAGTGTTTTGTATTTTTCCGTACTCGATTTAATGAACTAAACGTATTGAAATACGTTATTCGGATACAATTATTAACTTAAAACTCGCTTTATGCTTTTCGGCTTAGGATGAAAAACTACATTGACTTAATTGATCAGACGATCATATTTCCAACTCAGGAATTCAACATTGATGAAAATAATGAATTGATGTTCAACAATGTGCCTTTGATGGAAATTATCAAAGAATATGGTACACCTTTGAAAATCACGTACTTGCCAAAAATTGGCGAACATATCGAAAATGCAAAACGATTGTTCAAAAAGGCTATTGCAAAGTACAATTATAAAGGGAATTATACCTATTGCTATTGTACAAAATCTTCCCACTTTCGTTTTGTGGTAGAAGAAGTGTTAAGTCATAATGTACACCTTGAAACATCTTCAGCTTTTGATATTCCAATTATCCGTAATTTATACGAGGAAGGAAAGATTTCGAAGTCAACTTATATTTTGTGTAATGGCTATAAATTGCCTGGTTATACTCAGAATATCAGCGATTTAATTAACGATGGCTTCAACTGTATCCCGATTCTGGATAACTTAAAAGAGATTGATTTCTATGATAAAACGGTAACGGCAGAAACCGTTAATTTGGGTATTCGTATTGCCACAGACGAAGAGCCGGATTTCTCTTTCTATACTTCTCGTTTGGGTATTCGTTATTCGGATGTCATGGATTTGTACAAAAACAAGATTGAGAATAGCTCTCGTTATAAATTAAAAATGTTACACTTCTTTATCAACACAGGGATTAAAGATAGTGCTTATTATTGGTCAGAATTGAGCCGTTTCATTTACAAATATTGCGAAATGAAAAAGGTATGTCCAGAACTAGATTCGATTGATTTGGGCGGTGGACTTCCAATTCAAACGTCGTTACAATTCAATTACGATTATCAGTCAATGATTGACGAAATTGTAGAGTCTATCTCATGGATTTGTAACAAAAGTAACGTACCAGTACCGAATATCTTTACTGAATTTGGTTCTTACACGGTGGGTGAAAGTGGTGCGGTTTTATACGAAATTATTGACCAGAAGTTACAGAATGACAAGGAGTTATGGTATATGATTGATGGTTCATTCATCACACAATTACCAGATTCATGGGGTATGAACCAAAAGTATATCATGTTGCCTGTGAACAACTGGAACTTCCCTTATCAGAAAGTAAACTTAGGAGGCTTAACCTGTGACTCGATGGATTTCTATAATACAGAAGCCCATAGTTCGGACTTGTACTTACCAATTTTTGAAGAAAATCAAGAGCGTCAGTTTGTTGGATTCTTCCATACAGGAGCTTATCAAGAATCCTTGGGTGGTTATGGTGGTATTCAACACTGTTTAATTCCTGCTCCGAAGCACGTATTGGTTGACCGTTTAGAAGATGGAACAATCACGACACGCTTATTCTCAGAAGCCCAAGGCAGCGACAGCATGTTGAAAATCTTAGGTTATCAGAAAGAACAAGATAAAAAAGCAACGCCAGAAGTATTGACAATTGCAGCTCCTGTTACCAATGTAGCTGAAAATGTGGGAGTTGAGAACAATAAAATGCAGCTTTTATCGTAATTTTGTAGAATATATTAATTAGACAGATATGAAACGCCCATACCCAAACGTTTGATATACAGTGGTATAATTGGGCGTTCCATCTGATACCTTTCAAAAATAACTGAACATTCTAATCAGATGAAAAAAGCATCTATCGCCTTAGGGTTTTTGGCTGTAATGGCCTTAGCTTCTTGTGGAAGAAGAAATAATTGCCCTGCTTATGGTACAACAAGTATTGATAAGCCAGCGTACAAAGGACGTAATTAAGTTAAGTTAGCGTATTAAAAAAGGGCTGAG
>JARXAV010000113.1 GCA_029865665.1 Flectobacillus sp.
CTAAAGGAAGCTTTTAATTCTGTTGAGGTGACAGCTCCGACAGTCAATATCGAATCTGCATCTGCTGGAGTGGCAATATATTTCCATGTCTTAGTCCCTTCATTTCCTGCTGAATTACAAATGACTATTCCTGTGGCAGCTGCCCAGTCTGCAGCCCGTGAGGCAATCGTTGTTTTTCCGTCCATGTTTTGATAGGTATAATTCAGCTTTTTGTCATCGAATTCATAGTAGCCCACCGACGAATTAATCAAATCAACTCCCACACTGTCGGCATATTCGGCCGCTATAAGCCAGTTAGCTTCTTCGACAGGATATTCCGTATCAGTGTCTTCACTTCTTAATAATAAAAAAGAAGCCTTAGGGCTTGTGCCAATAAAACTTCCAGGAACATCTGCCCCCATGCAAGACAAAACCATTGTTCCGTGTTCGTCATCCTCGTATACACTTTGATGATTTTTGACAAAATCATAAGTTCCTATGATTCTTTTTTCATCGAATAATGCCTTTAACGGAGCGATGCTATTTGCATTTTTAAAACCTGCATCAATAACCCCAATGAGCATTCCTTCGCCCTGAAACCCCAAGTTGTGTAATTTGGTTGCTCCAATCATTTTGGCTTGAGTTAGCCCGTTTCCATAACTAGCATCATCTACCGTTTGGGCAAATTTGGAATTGGTAGCACTTGTTCTAGCCGAAAGAGCTGTGCTTGGGGCAGAAAGGGCGTGATTGCCTTCAATGCCTTTCACGAAAGATAATTGTAGTATTTTTTGCAAAGTGCTGTTATCTGTTTCTACATAGACCGCATTGAGCCAACGAGAACTGTACCAAACTTTTGCCCCCGTTTGTCGGATTGCTGTTATATAACTTGGGTTTACGGGCAAGTCTCTGGTGTTTATAGCGATGCCTTGTTTGGTTCTTCTGCTGATGGAGCGTGTCGAAAGAAAGGCTTCGGGTTTCGTAGTGCTGTAGGGCGATGCAGCTTTATCTTTGAGCAAGACCAAATATTTGGCATAGCTCTGTGCCGTTACCTGCGAGTCAAGTAAGCAAAGTCCGATAATTACCGATACTAAAAAAGATATTTGTCTAGTTTTCAATTCCATAAGTCCGTAACGTGATAAATTTTCGTTTGCCATAATCAATACTCGCTTTGCCCAAACAAGCGGGTGTGCTACAATAAGCAAGGTTACTCGATTCACTATAAATCATACCGATTCCTTTAGCATAAACTTCAATCCGTTTTTTTAAATCAACTAGAGAGGAATCATTTTGTTGCTCTACCAGCACAGTATTCGCAAATACCTGCTGATTTAAGGTATAAGGTTGATTCACCTTTTTCATGACGTAATCGTCTTTGCCATAATTATTATACAAATTTCCGTCCCAACGTTGGTTTTCTTTTAGTGGGTATGTTAATTTGATAAACTGGGTGTTTCCTTCGTGACGGATACTTTTATCAATGCTATTTTTAACAAAGAAGACCGAATCAATTTGCCAATTGGTGTTTTCATTAGCTCTTCGATAGCGGATAATGCGTAATTGGTCTTCGTTGGAAATATCTTTTTCAAGAGCAATTACTTTCTCTTTCCATTGATAGCTACTTTTGATAGGAGCAGCTGAAAGCGAATACTGAATTTCTTGCACGTCATATTCAATAAACTGTCCAATTTTGTTAAAAATATAGTCATTCTGATAGACAGGATTTGTTGCTGATTCGTTGCTTTGTTGACAGGCAAAGAATGAAACTACGCAAATTAAAAGGTAATAATGCTTACGCATAGGGTAGATGGTTGAGTTGAACACATAAATGCGAATGAAGCATTCATTTTGATATGGCAAATAGGGGGATATTTTCGTTTTTTCCAAATGAAAAAACAAAAGCCTCCGTGTGTGGCGGAGGCTTTTGTTTTTTTACTGACTGTTTTATTCAATTGTTTTGAGTAGCTTGTTAAATAGAATGCTTATAGAGCGTTAATTTTTTGAATATACTGATGTGTAAGAAAACAATGAGAGCAGGAGCTAAGGCAGGAATCCAGCAAAAAGGGAATTTTGCTATTTCTGCTAAACCTTCTAACTGATGATCTAGGGCTATTTTATTATGGGCAATTGCCGACACTAAGACAGTGAGAATATCTAGTAAGCCAAAGATATTCCAAATCAACGCAAGTATATAGTTTTGTTTGGTGGGAGTTTGCTTCATTTTTTGGGCAACCCAAATAGAGGTAAGGGCTGCAAGAATATCGCCAATTCCTGCATGAATAGCAAAACTAGCAGGCAAGGTGTCATAATAAGTAGCTAGAAGAAAAAATATACCTACCAATCTAAATATATGAACCTGAATGAGGGAGGAAAGGCTTACTTGTTGCAAGAGGGTCTGATACAACGAAGACCTAAATACCACCCAAAATAGAAATATTGAAAGTGGAAGCGTTGTAAATAGTAATATCCGAGGAGGCATAGCATCTGTCGCCAAGATACCCGAAAACGATAAGATGGCTGTGTAAACCAACCAAGCGATTAAAGAAACAATGATGCTGATACGTATTTTTTGGGCTTTTGCTGCACCCATAGAAGCACGAAGGGCAGCCTGATAGCCAAGATTACCTACCATAAATACAACGATAGGAAAGCAAATGATAAATGCAAGTGAAACCCATGCAGGTACGGATGAAATGAATGTTTGCATATTCTTGATTTGGTTATGTTTTACGATACCCCAAAACTAGCGTGTGCATAACCAAATACACTTGCCATTTGGCAAGAAATCATTCATCGAAAATCTTTTCTGATACGGCTCAAAGAACTGTCTGTTATCCCTAAGTAACTGGCAATTATTTTTAATGGAACGTGCTGAAACACATGAGGAGCGTTTTGCATAAGATGTGCATAGCGTTGTTCTGCTGTTTTTTGAATCATGGAAAGCATACGCTGTTTTAGCATTGCATGATTATTGATTAAAAGCATCCTGCCAAATTCTCTGAATTCGGGTATTGTATGGAAGTTTGCTTGAACTTCTTCATAAGAAATAAACCATGTTTTGCATTCGGTTAAGGCTTGTACGTGTTCCTGAGAAGGCATTCTTTTAAAGAACGATAGAAAATCGTTGGCAAACATCGAAGGGGAATAAAGAGCAGTACTTACTTCTTTTCCTGTGGTATCGTAGGTAAAGGAGCGGAGATAACCTTGTTCAATAAAATGGGATTCGTTGCAGACTTGTCCTTCTTTTAATAGAAAGTCATTTTTTTGAAGTATTCTTTCTTTGAAACTCGCTGCAATAAGTATGGCTTTATCAGCGGGCATGGGTAAAATATGCTGAATTTGAATGATTAAGCTTTTTTGCTCCATAATGTTTTCTGTAGTTTTTATGGCTTTAAGTTACAGCTAATAAATAGGCAAACAAAGGAGCTATTTGAACTTTCTTGGTACAGATAATTTTTTTGGGAATCATTAGTTGAAACTAGTCACAATTATTGATTTTAATGTTACGCTGCACTGACCTAAGTATTTTTTATGTAAAACAATGAGGTTTACACAGCTTCAAAATAGTGGTGTCTGCTAACTTGAAAAATAAGAAAGGATTTGGTTTTTCTAAATTTTCAGTACCTTTAGTTTTTACCCTTTAGAAACAATCGTTATGAAATTACTTAGTTTTTTTATCGCTACGCTTTTGTGGTGTAGTGTACAGCAAAGCGGTGTTGCTCAGAATACCCCAACGGCAGGAATTGCTATTTTAGGTTATAACCACGTAGGTTTAGCTGTGAAAGATTTAAAAGTAAGTGCTACTTTTTATCGAGAAATTATGGGATTAAAACCAGTGGATGTTCCCGATAATTTGATGGCTATCAGACGTTGGTTTCAGATTGCCCCAGGACAAGAGTTACATTTACTTTTAGGAAGAAATGAACCTGTGAGTAATAACGATAAGAATGGAGCCCATTTCTCGTTGAGTATTGGTAAAAATACCGCCGATGCCGTGGAAGCTTTTTTAAAAGAGAAAGGAGTGGCATACCACCGTCAACAGCGTTTTGATGGAGCGTATCAAATTTATGTAACCGACCCAGATGGCTACGTGATTGAATTGAACGAACCGAAACAATAAAATAAAAGCCAAACGAGAGAACCCGAATGGCTTTGCATAGATATACGAATGGAAGGGAGTTTTCTATCTAAAAAAATGGTAGTAGGAGAGTGATTTTGCTCTCCTACTGAATGTTTGTTTGGTTTAGCTCATGCTCATCCACGATAAGATAGCAAGAACGAGGGTAAAGGCGAGTGTGAAATACAATTTTTTCATCTTTGTGTGTTAGTTATATTTATATTTTGGAAAACTCATGAGTACGCACAGCGATAGTAGAAAGCTGTGTATTCTATGGATATAAATTTAATAACTACAGAAGGCGACATGGCTGGGCATAGCCAGCAGATAGGATACAGGTAATTGCGTTGCAGCATAAGAACGTTTGTAAGGTCTTGTCAAAATAGAGACTTTGTATCCGTTAGTGTTCTTCGTTACAAATATAGGGAAAATAACATTTTTGTTATGATGTAGGCAGGTGTTTTTTGGAGAAAGTGATTAAACG
The DNA here is from genome assembly GCA_029865665.1 of Flectobacillus sp. The sequence continues at coordinate 4,578 of JARXAV010000113.1, forward strand.
GTCAATTATTCTTTGAATTATATCGTGTTTAGTAAATTTTTGAATAATAGTTAGTTTGCTTATTTTGAGTTAGTTGACGAAATATTGTACCTCAGCGTCTAATAAGCCTATATCTATTCCTTCAATGCGTAAAGCGTTGTTAGTGTTTGTTCTAAATTAGAATAGTTATATTTTGTACGTATAAGTATGCTTGAACGTTTTTGCTTTGAATAGATACTTTTGCTGGGTGCAGAAATATCCATTTGGCTTACAGACTAATATTTCTGAAAACTAGAGATACTGAGCATTTTGTGTAATGGTATCATATCCGTTGCTACCTCTTCACCCTGTTCAAGGGCCTCTCGTTGGTCACCATACGCAATCAGTAAGTGTGTATCAATGGTGTCAATCCAAGTGAGTAATTCGCTATAAAAATAAATGGTAATTTGATGTTCTTCTTTATTATTATTGTTTGAATCAATAATTTCAAACGAATAATCTTCGAAGGGTAAACAGGTATTTCCTAGAGCATTATGAATGTCTGGAATTTGATCTTTTAATTCGGTTAAGTAGACTTCAATTTCTGTACCAACGATAGCGTGCAGTTGTTCGGCTTGCGGGTTATGAGCGAGGATTTCTTGAAAAGTACGGTGCTTATCTTGTGGATTATAAAAGGACGAATTCATGAAGTATTGGAGATAGGTCTTCTCGAAAATACTTCTTTCCCAAGCTTTATGAGAACTTATGTCGATGATTTTACGATAGCAAAGCTGTATCAGTCCTTTATACATACACGAATATGGTTGAGTCTATGTGGGCGAATTTACTTCCCAAAGATAAAATTTCTTTTATGAAATTGTATAAACTGCTGATATTAAATGTTGTATAGGGGATTTAAGGTCTTGAAAATCTTATATCAGCATGGTTTGGCTTCCAGAGCCGAAGAAGTGATAGTATTTAACTGTAAACATTAACTCATGAAAAAAAATCTTATCATTTTCTTATTAAATAGTATATCCTTTATCATACTTCGGTATCTGAATATCTTCGTAATCTTTTTAATGGGTGGTTATGCAAGTAATTTATTCAAGAATTCTTATTGGTACTTGTTTCCTTCTTATATATTACAAGCAAGTTGGTTAATTTATATGGGAAATAGAACTAGTAACAACTGGTACTTTATAAGTCTGATAGTCATTAGTTTGCTATTCATAAGTTCATACTTTCACTTTATCCCAGAAGCGATTCTGCCGTACTAATAGTGGACATAAAGAAGCCCTTATAGTTTTCTTGCTATAAGGGCTTCTTTATGACATTATTAGTTTAAGTAGTATCTTTCTGTACTAAAATGATGGATTAACCTGTTGATTTTGAGTGCCTCCTGATAACAGATAGACTATTAACGAATAACGTCTTATTACCTAAAAACCTGTTCCTAACGTAAATGCACGAACAGATGTTGGCAAGTCTGAAACTTTCGTTGCAGCACCTGTAGTAAGATTAATTGTATAAATTGAAGAAGTAGTACCTACTTTCAACGCTGCATAAGCCATGCCGCTTCTGCTTCCGATATCGAAACCACCAGCAGATTCAACGTTTATTCCTAATGAACCAATTTCCACTTGTGTACCGTTATTTGGTGGGTCTTGTTTGGTTAATTTATCAGTAGCACTGTCAATATTAAATAATACCGTTGTTGTTGCTCCTGCATAGTTGTTCGTATAGGCAGAGGCTGTAATACTTGGCATACCTGGATTTAGAGAGCCATCAACCGCAGCAACAACTCCCGTTTCTGGGTGTAAGCGAAGGTTTAATCCTAAGTTGCCAATACAACGAATGCGGTCAACAGTTGGGTTGAAATCAAAACCAAACGAAGTGCCAACTAATAACGTAGCAAAAGGTGTAGTCCCAATTGCAGTGGCAGCACCTGAAGAAGTATTTAGCGTATATAAGCGACTAGTACTACCCAAGGCATATAGCTGACCGTTTACAGGACGGAAATCGATTCCTAAAACTGTTTCGCCCGCTTGTAAACCTGTGATGGTTTTGCTTGTTGCCATACCTGAAGCCATAAAGTTGAAAATCAATAGGTTATTGCTTTCGTCGATAGCATAAGCAACGGGCGAAGTTGGAATGGCTAACCCGTTAATTTTACCTGAAGGAAGATTACCTAATTTTGTCAATTTTCCCGTCATCAAATCTACTTGGTGAAGTTCCCAAGTTCCGCTAACCTGTACCGCCGTAAGTGCATAATCGCCAGTAGGGTTAATATCAAAACCTGCCGATGCAGTAATGTCTATACCTAACGAACCGACTTCTACGAGCGTGCCATTATTGGGTGGGTCTTGTTTGTATAATTTGTCTGACTTAGAGTCAATATCATACAAAACCGTAGTAGTTACACCAGCCATATTGTTGGTATAAGCTACCGATTCAATGCTAGGACTTGCACCACCGTTAATAACTCCATCGGTTGCGGCTACTGCTCCTGTTTCTGGATGCAGACGTAAGTTTTGTCCTGTATTGGTTACTAATCTAATTCGATCAACAGTAGGGTTAAAATCTAAAGCAACTGCTGAACCGCTAATAGTAGGGTTTAGTGGGGCAGTACCGATTACTCGTGCCGCACCCGTTTCTTGATTGATGACATATAGACGGTTTTGTGTACTCACTCCATATAATTCGCCAGTAGCAGGGCGGAAATCAATTGCGGTAAGAGCATCATTGGCCATTAGTCCTGTTATGGTTGTCGTTGACGTAGCCATATCGGATGTCATAGCATTGATTTTAAGTAATTTGGTGCCGTCCGAAAGTGCGTAAAATGTAACGTCTGGTTTCATTACTCCAACGGTGTCTTTCTCGCAAGACGAAACAAGCATTGTTAATGCAAGGGCTGATATGCTTAGAAGCAACTTTATTTTCTTTGAATACATATTTGGATAAGTTTAAGTTTCTGTACTCCTTCATTTACGGAAACTTTGGTTACACGGTTTTCATTTGAGTTGAAATAATGGAAAGAAAACATAGGAGATCGTACTTAAATGCTAGAATTTTATCATTTCTTTTTTCTTTCCATTTCGCCAGCGACTGAAGTCGCCGTCTAAATGGAAATGAACAAGAAGGAAGATTCAACTCGAAACGAGCGTGCTTTTTCCTTTTAGCAGGTGACTTCAGTCGCCTGTTAAAAGGAGATGGTTATAAATTATCAGTGGGGTATAGAATCCTTCGATATTTTAAACAGAGGATTAATGTAAAACATCAAATATCAGAAAACATA
>JARXAV010000184.1 GCA_029865665.1 Flectobacillus sp.
TGGGCGTAAAAATCTGCATGGACAATGCCTTGTTGATGCAAATGAAATAATACCGAAGCCATCCCTTTTAAGATATGAATTACTGTTTCTATCGTGAATCTTGTATCATCGGCAAAGGTGTCTCGGGTACAAGTTTCAAAATTAGGAGGGCCGCCCAAGTTGGTAAAATGCGAAGGAATGATGGTAAATACTAAACCCTGCTTGTTGGCTGGATGAGCTGCAATTTTACCGATTACTTTAATCAGATTTGGATGTTGCCCAATGGCCATGCAGGCTTTCATTTCATCCGCAGGCAGTCCGTCACTTGTAATTGCTCCTTTGAAAACTTTCACGGCAACTTCCTCTTGTTGCCAATGTGCTTTTGAAATAATACCAGAAGCTCCTTCGCCCAACTGTTCCGCAATTACTAACGAATCCCAAGTGATTTCTGGTAAAGAGTGCTGTGGTCTTAAATGGGCATTTAGAGGATTACCCGCAAATGCAAGCCATGTTAAACGGGGCATCTCAAGTAACCAATCAGGAAGAATTTCAAACTGATTCGCCGAAATTCGCAGTAATTCTAAGTTCGTGCAGTTGGCAAGGGACGACGGTAGGCTACTGAGCTGATTACCAGCTAACATGAGTTTTTGCAATAGCGGACAATCACCTAAAGATGCAGGGATTTCTGAAAGACAGTTGTCCGTAAGAATGAGCCAACGCAAGGCAGGTGTAAAGGCATTATCAGGAATGATGACTATTTTATTAGCTTTAAACCCAATCATACTTAATTGTTTACAACTCGCTAGTTCGGCAGGATAAACTGTAAATAAGTTATCGGAGAAAAAAGCGATTCTCAATTTCGTTAAGCAACTGATTTCAGCGGGTAGGCTCGTTAACTTATTCCCTGATAAATCCAGAATTTCGAGCGTATCTGCTAGCGTGAATATTTCGGTAGGAAATTCTTCTAAATTGCATGAAAGCTTTAGTCGGGTGGTGCCTTTTAATTTTCCTGTTTTCAGGTCTTCAAGTGTGTGAATCGCCATTTATATAAAGGTCAGTTTGCGGTCAATGGGTTGAAAATAAATGTATTTTACGGGTTTGATTTTCCTGTAATTAGTGCAAAGGTAGGATTTTTTGGAGCGATATAATAGGGGAATTATCTTAATTCATTGAGGTGATTCATACGGCTTGTTCCATAAAATCCTTAATTTATGATTACCTTTGTACTATGGAAATCAACGACGTAGTTAAAAATATTTTAAGTAATTTAGGAATTGAGCAGTTAAATCCGATGCAGGATGCTGCCTTTAAATCCATTCAAGAAGAATCGGAGGTGCTATTGTTAGCTCCAACAGGTTCGGGAAAAACCTTGGCGTTTTTATTGCCTGTGCTGTTTCAATTAAAGGCAGATATACCAACGGTACAATGTTTGATATTGAGTCCTTCTCGTGAATTAGCCATCCAGATTGAATCTGTTTGGAAGAAAATGGGAACGGGTTTCAAAATTAATGCCTGTTATGGGGGACACTCCATGGCAACTGAAATTCAGAATTTAAGTTCTCCACCAGCGGTATTGGTGGGTACGCCAGGCCGTATTTTTGACCATTTGATGCGTAGAACTTTTGAAGTGGACACGATTCAAACCCTTGTGTTGGATGAATTTGATAAGTCTTTGGCGATGGGATTCCACGATCAAATGTCGTTTATCATGGAGCGTTTGGGGCGTTTAAATAAGAAAATTTTGGTTTCGGCTACCTCTCGTACTAAGATTCCAGAATTTACAGGAATTGAACGTCCAAGAGTGGTTAACTTTACGAAAGATGAAGAGTTAGAACCTTCAACGGATCGTCTAGCGGTCAAAATGGTGGTTTCTGAATCAAAAGATAAGGCAGACCGTTTGGTGGAATTATTAAGTTTTGTGGGAGCAGAGCAGACCTTGATTTTCTGTAATCACCGTGATGCAACGGAGCGTGCTTTTGAAATTTTGCAAGATGCAGGTATCGAATCTTCGGCATTTTTCCATGGCGGAATGGATCAGTTAGACCGTGAAAAAACACTCATTAAATTCAGAAATGGAACGGTTACCTATTTGGTCGCTTCTGATTTGGCGGCTCGTGGTTTGGATATTCCAGATGTCAGGCACGTGATTCATTATCATTTACCCTTGAAGCACGAAGATTTTGTACATCGTAACGGACGTACGGCTCGTCAGGCAGCAGATGGAACTGCTTATTTGCTGATGCACCGAAACGAACAATTACCTGATTACATCAACGAAGACCCTGAATTATTGGATTTTTCGATGGCTTTACCTTTGCCTCCTGTGTCAGAATGGCAAACGGTTTATATCAGCGGAGGGAAGAAGGATAAATTGAGTAAAATTGATATTGTAGGTTGTTTTATCCAAAAAGGAAAATTGACAAAAGAAGACGTAGGTAAAATCGAATTGATGGATTTTATGGCTTTTGTGGCGGTGAAGAAAGATAAGGTAATGGATATGTTACACTTGGTAAGACAAGAAAAAATTAAAGGTAAAAAGTATAAAATTGAGTTGACGAGATAGTACCTTATCCAATCTTACACCTGACAGGTTTCTGAAACCTGTCAGGTGTAAAATTTTTCATTTATAATCAAGTGCCAGTACTTTAATACAATTCAGTTGCAAAAGGTCTGAAATCCTGTAATTTAGGAAGTGGTCTAATCATAACTTTCTTTTGGGTTTTGCTGATTGTTTTATCAGTTTCATAGTTTTCTACCAATTCATTTCTAATTCCTGTGGATAGATTAAAATCCGTAGTTTCCATCTGACCATGTCCGTCGGAGGATACTTCTGTGAAGCCAATCAATTCAAAATTGCCATTTTGAAATCTGAATTTATGTTCAAAATGTCCTCTTGTCAATTCGTTGTCAATACTCAACACGTTGTTTTTAACGCTGAGCCCAAGGAAGCCATTTCCAGAATTTTCTTTTCCTTCTGCATATTGAGCTTCAATAGCTTTAGTCGAAGATAACACTAATTTATTCGAACCATCGGCTTGTCCGAAAAAGATTTGTAAGCGATAAGGAGCTTGTTTGCCTTTTTGGTTTTGTTGTACAATGGCATAATCGGGTAAACCATCTTTGTTAAAATCAGCTTTTACCTTTGAAATTTCGGTGGTAAAATTATCTTTGGGACTTCCTTTTTGAGCAAATAAAGGAATACTTGAACAAAGGGCTAAAATGAGTAAGTTGAGTTTCATGTGAAGTTGGATAAGGGTACTTAGCTTTTTAAAGTAAAGGTAATTCTATAAAATTTTGTAATGAAAAAATCATCCTCGATATTCCATTCTTTGGTCTTGATAATCATGGTGGTATTGTCAATCCATTTCATTGTGACAGGTTCCCAGTCAACGCCTTCGATATTCAATCTGACAATGTATTGCCTATTATGTAGTGAGATAAACTGGAATCCATTATTCCCTTCTCCTGCGTGTAGTCCTTCATTCAATGAGATAAATGCTGTTTCAGAAGGATTGGGGTAGGTTAGTCCCCAAGTGTATTGTTCGTCACCAGTTTCTCGATTTACGAGTAATTGACCGACACTTTCATAAAATTTGCAATTGATGAAGAAGGTATTCGACTGCTTCAAAAAGTTTTCGTACGTGTATTCAATAAAGTTATCTCCATTGTCAGGGAGATTATCCTTCAATACTTTAGTTTTTCTATTGGCAAGTGAAAGGGTCAAGGTACGTCCTTTTCTTTTGAAATACATCCCCTGAGTTTTCGCTTTATATTTCTCAATAAGATTTTGTGTTTCATAGAGGCTAAGTGATTCTAACGCTATTTTTGACAGAAAGCTGTCTCCTTCGTAGGGGTCAGGTATATAAACGCTATCAATTTTTTCGACTTTCATTTCATAATTAGGAAAATGATAAGTCTTAGTTGTTAGAAATGGTATAGTATCAACCCTGTCTTCGTCTGCTAAAATGGCTGTGTCTTTGGCTATTTCTACGTTAGATACAGAGGAATCAACAGGTTGAATGTGTTTTTGTTCTGATGCTTTTTCAGTAGAACATGCCCCAATAAGAGTAAGTGAAAAAGTAAGAACGAGTATTCTTTTCATGTGTAATAAGGTTTTTTTCGTTGATTTAAACTTACTCATTATTTATCAAATCCAATAAAAAACTCCCAACCAAATTTATGAAAATCTAGCTGGGAGTTTTTGTTTATTTTTAGAGAAACCCTATATCAAATTTTTCACGATAGTTTCTACCGAAATACCTTCGGCTTCTGCCTTGAAATTACGGACAATACGGTGACGAAGAATTGGTAACGCTACTGCTTTTACGTCTTCAATGTCTGGTGAATACTTTCCGTTTAAGAGGGCATTACATTTAGCTGCCAGAATTAAATTTTGCGAAGCTCTTGGCCCAGCACCCCATTCTAGGTACTTATTGGTCGTCGCAACGTCTGCTAACTCGGTGTTAGGTCTTGTTTTGTGAACCAATTTAACCGCATATTCAATGACATTATCTGCCACTGGTACACGACGTACCAATTGTTGAAATTCTAAAATTTGTTCTGCTGAAACCTGTTTCTGAACTTTATAACGTTTGTCGCTTGTGGTACTTTTCACAATATCCACTTCTGCCTGATACGAAGGATAATCCAGATTGACCATAAACATAAAGCGGTCTAGCTGTGCTTCTGGTAGGGGATACGTTCCTTCTTGTTCAATAGGGTTTTGGGTTGCCAATACAAAGAAAGGCTTATCCAAAGCATATTTTTTACCTGCTACGGTAACAGCGTACTCTTGCATGGCTTCTAAAAGAGCAGATTGCGTTTTTGGAGGAGTACGGTTAATTTCATCGGCAAGAATAACATTGGCAAAAATGGGCCCTTTTACAAATTTAAAATTGCGTTCATTGTCTAAGGTTTCAGAACCTACAATGTCCGAAGGCATTAAATCTGGTGTAAACTGAATACGGTTGAAGTCTAAATCTAGGGCTTCTGCAATGGTATTAATCAATAAGGTTTTTGCCAAACCAGGTACACCAACCAAAAGGCAGTGACCCTGACAAAAAATAGCAGTAAGGAGTAATCTGACGGTGTCGTCTTGTCCAATTATTACTTTTCCGATTTCACTAGTTAGTTTTTGATACGATTCTTTCAAAGCGTTTACCGCTTCCACATCCGACTGGTATTGAGCCATCCTTTTTGTTTTTTAGATTTAACATTCACTGTATTAGGCTTTTTGCATCCATTTGTTGTGTAGCCTCGGATACAAAATGAAAGTGTCAGGTAAGTACATACCTGACACTTTGTAAAACTAAACAAATTTATTGCCAAAATCTATGCAAGGCAAGATTTTCTATCACTGAGTATTTGATTTGAGGACGTTACAGTCTTTGTATTCGTCATCAATCGAAATAAAAACGTCTTTTTTCGCTTTTTCAAACCATTCTTCAATGGCTTTATTTTTCTTTTTGTTCAAGGCGTAATTTGATAGACGTTGGTAATCGTCTTTTAAATTCGCAAAATGCGGAGGGTATTTTGTTTTGTAATAAACAATACGTACCGCTGAACGTCCGTCTTCTGTTCTGTAAAGCATTGGAGGCGAAATCGTTCCAACTTTCATAGAGTCTAATGTAAAGAACATCGCCGCATCCATTGTGTTGTCTAATGGCAATTTATACGAACGAGTTTGAGGATCTGTTAAGATACCACCAGCATCTTGAGTTGCTTTGTCTTCTGAGTGAAGTTTGGCAGCTTTGTCAAATTTAAGGCTATCACGTTGAATCAAGACACGAATACTATCTAAATAACGTGTTGGTTCGGTTACATCTAAACGCTGATAATCAGGGCGTAATAAGATATGGCGAGCATGGTATTCTTGTCCACGAATTTCTAATAACTGAATTAAGTGGAATCCAAATTCAGATTCTACAACTTCCGAAATTTGATTTGGTTTTAATTTCAAAGCAGCTGCTTCAAAAGGAGCAACCATTTGCCCACGTTTTGCAAAGCCTAAATCTCCACCACGTTTTCCAGAACCAATATCTTCAGAATGTAATTTTGCAAATTCCGCAAAGTCCTCTCCGTTCTCAGCACGTTTCTTATAGTCCAATAAACGCTTGATTAGTTCGGTCTTTTGTGCCTTTGTTACTTTTGCTAAACGAATGATATGTCCAATTTCTACTTCAGAAGGAAGATAGGGAAGGGAGTCTCTTGGAATTTCATCGAAGAATGTTTTTACTTCTCTCGGTGTGATTTTTACATCCCCCGTAATTTTATCTTGCATTTTACGGCTTGTCATTTGTTCTCTTAATGAAGAACGCAACTCGTCTTTCAAGGATGCAATCGTCTTTCCGTAAGCTTCTACAATATTTTTTTGAGAACCGAACTGCGTTTCCATCTGCTCCATTCTTGCACTAAGTTCGCCATCAATACGTTTGTCATCTACAATTACAGAGTCAATTTCTGCTTTTGCTAACATCAGTTTTCCTACAACCAAACTTTCAAGTAATTGACATTTACTTGGAGTTCCCGCCTGTCCACTTTGAACATACTGTTGGTATTGAGCTTCAAGTTCAGATTTAAGGATATAGTGATTATCCACTTTTGCGATAATTTTATCAAGTATCACAGGAGTTTGTGCAAACATTGACGTACTAAAAAGTAGTACGGTCAACCATAAAAACGTATTTCTAACTATTTTCATTTATTTTTTCTTTGAGTCAATACAAAGGTACGCTATTTTATCCTTTGGATAGGTATTGACTTTTCGTTAAAAAGTGTTAATTAAAACAATTTCAATGAAGATGAAGCGGTTAGCTTCCTTTTTTGAAATTAGTTAATCGCTCGTTGGAGCTCTTCTTGATTGACTTCTACTGGATATTTTGCTTTTAGGCGGTCAACCCAGTTATTATACAGTTCTTGTTGATACTCTTTGATTACCTGTCCTCGTGCTTCTTTAAATGTTTTTGGACGAGGTTCATCAATGGATTTGATGGATAGCCATACTTGACGATTTTCAATTTCTGCATCTACATCACCCACTGCCCAGTTTAGAGCATCCACATATTTGTTATCACCCCTTTTGAAGAAACCCTCTTCAGCAGTAAGGCTTGAAGGTTTAATCGCATTGAAACGTTTAACTACGTCATCCATCGAATCCGAATAGAATTTAATGGCTACACGCATATTTTTGTTATGATCTGTTTTGGACGATTGCTTGAATTTACTATCGTCTTTTTCAATGATTCTAGTAAGAACAATTCCTTTATTAATAAGGAAGCTTACGATTTTTTTAGCTCTGTCAGCAGAGATGGCTTCATTTTCCTCTACATCTGCATTTCCTGAAACTTCAACGGTATAGTGTCTGTTTTTAATCATGATGAGCAGTAATTCATTCAACATTTTTGTGCCATCAGGAGTAAGATTCGTGCTATTTTTTTCAAAATATATATCGGGTAATCTGCGATTCAGTGGATACGGTGCTTTTGCTAGTAAAAGTTTCGCTTGTTGCATCGTTTCTCGATTGTCTGTCGTAACTACTTTAGCAAATACCCGATTTGTATAAGCATATTTTGCTTGGTTCGACGTATAAAAGCGAACTTGTGTCATCGAATCTAAGGAAGGCTTAATGACAAACTCTTCTAACATTTGCTTCTGCAAAATTCCGTCTTTATAGTCTTGAACTGTTTTTCTAAACTCAGGGTATTTCAATTCTAAATTTCCTTCTTCGTGTCTAAGGTTTTGCTCTTCTACAAACACATTATACCAATCTGTAATTGACTTTTCGTCCTTCGCTTTTTGTTTAGCTAATTGACGCTGCTGTTTGATAACGTACTCATAAAAGTCTTTAATCTTACTTACTTGTCCATTGATATTGAATAATTCTTGCGTAAGGTAAGATTCATTACCGAAACGGTCTTTTAGGAAGTTATCAAGTGCTAATGCTTTTGCTTCAGGAACTTCTTTGAAGTTATTCTCTCTCATTAAGCGTTTCAGCAATGTTCCTTTTGTAATGGCACTACGTGAAGCATCTGAGTTGATTTTTTCTCGAATATACTGGGCTAATTCATCAAAACGTAAAATTCCTTTTTTGTCAACCACTTTGAAAATATGCCAGCCTAAATTTGTTTGAATAGGCTCTGTAAATTCAGTATTAACTTGAAGCGATAAGATTTTATCCGCCACTTTATCGTTGATTAAACTTCCTGCATCGTAATATTTATTACGAACTCCGCCATTGTACTTTGTTTGTTGATCGTCCGAAAAAGAGCGACAAATACCATCGAAAGGTTCTCCCTTTTTAAGTAGTTCATACACTTGATCAATTTTTCGTTTGCTTGCTTTAATATCTGCTTCGGAAGCATTTTGCGGTGTACTTATCAGAATATGAGCAAGTTTTACCTTACCACGAGCAGGAACTTTGTCGATTACTTTTAGAAGATGATAACCCTTATCCGTTCTGAAAGGCATCGAAATTTCACCTTTGGGAAGGTTATAAGCTACTGATTCGAAGATATAGTGGGTAGCAGGAGGCATCGGTAAGAAACCTAAATCTCCTCCTAAGGCAGCACTGCTGGCATCTTGCGAATAGTTTTTGGCAATTTGTTCAAAAGGTTCTCCTCTCATAATCCTAATTCTAAGATTATAGAGTTCGTTGAACACACTTGCTGTGTCTGCTGGAGTAGCATTTTTTGCTACTGGGATGAAGATATGAGCCACGTGAACTTCTTCTCGCATTCGTTCATACGTTTCTCTGATAAGTCGCTCTAGTAAGGCTTTGTCTGCTAAATAAGGACTCGCAAGTTCTTTCCGATACGTGGCTATTTCGTCTTTAAAAGCGGGCGTATTATTTCTTCCAAGTTGCTCAGCCTCATGTACTTCAAGTTGATGGTTGATGTAGTTTTGGATGAAGGCTTGTGTGTTTTCTTTCGTAACACTATCGCTTTGGACGAGTCGCTTATAGGTTGATAAAAATTCAGACGAGCTAATCGATCTGTTTCCAATTTTTATTACAATGGGGTCTGTTTGAGCTGTTGACACACGGATAAGCGTGAAAAAGCATACAATGAGCAGATAAAGGGTTCTTATTTTTTTTGTCATTACTTCCAATCGTTATGTTTGAACAGTTGTCAAACGACGAAAATTCGTTTATCAATTACATCCTAATTTGTATGCAAACGAAGGGGGAAAACAATCATTATAATGGGTTAAAATCCGTAATAATTGACTTCCTAATTCAAACGTTTTATGATTATACGTACAAGATGAATGCTATGAGATTTAACAGCTTGGATACACAGTTTATTGTATAACGGGGGTAAAAATACAAATAATAATTGGGATAATTGCTATTTAGCCCTTACCCCAATTATTGGAACGATTATTTAATGGATTGATAGTAAGCCTGCTATTGCTTGGGTTTTATCGTTAATTCGTATGATAATTCGTAGTTGAAAGGGTCTGTCATACCTGTTCCTTTGAACGTCAATGGGAGGGTATAACGTGGTTTTGCTAAGCTGTTTTTATTGATTGGAATGGTAAAAGTATTTTGTCCAAGAACGTCATTCTCATTGAATCTATCTAAGGTAGAAACCGCAAAACCTGCTGCTTGTAACCCGCCAAAAACAATGGCTAATGGAGTCTCATACTCAGCTAAACTGATAACCATCGTTGGAATTTTGGCAATTCCTCCGAAGGTATTGATAAACTTGAGCGTTTTAGATATTTTTTCGTAATCATCTACCTCCATTAACACGACTGTCGCTAATAGTTTTCCCTTTGGCGGAATCGTTAAGCTGATTGGTTGAAATTTATCTGTCGTGATAACAGCTCCTTTTTTGAGGTTTTCTACTCCCCATGAACCCGAAAGAACTTGGGTTACTTTCTGGTTTTCGTCAACGGATGTCAGAGTGTAAGTAAGAACAATTTCATCGGCAAGTGACCAAGGTTCTTGTAGGCTAATAGCCTTTAAGCCTGTAACTTGCATGGTAATTTCTTTTTCTACTGGAGGTGGGGGAGTCGGGGTTACGACTGGGCTAGTAGTGCTAACTCCTGTGTTGTTTGTGCTACTAATAGCCGATTTTGAAGATTTGCAAGAACTGAAGCCTAGCGTCAGTCCTAGTAAGATAAGGATGCTGTATTTATACATAGTCATAAGCGGCACGGCTTTAACCGACCCGTTGAAAAATGTTTAGTAAACAAATTCATTTGCGGTAATGGGTGAATCGTTAATTACCAGTTTTACGTCTGTAATGTCAGGTAATTAACGATTCGTATCTGCAAGAATCGGCAAATATGGAGTCGCCTTTTCCGTGATTTATCCTTAATTATACGGCTGGTTCTTGCTGTGTTAAACAGTGGAAACTACCTTGTCCCCAAATAATTTTATCAGACAATAAACCAATCACTGGACGGTCTGTAAATACCTGAGAAAGAATGTCTAAAGCCACGTCATCGTTTTTACAATTAAAAATCGGAACAAGTACTCCCGCATTACAGATCAAGAAGTTGGCATACGAAGCAGGTGTTCTGAAATCATCTAACACGATTGGGGTTGGCATCGGAATTTCTACAATATTCAATTGTTTTCCGTTCAACAAACGCATTTGTTTTAATAACTGAAGATTATCGTCCAATATTGCGTGGTTTTTGTCCGATTTATCGGGTTCTACCATCGTAATAACGGTATCTTGGTTCACAAAACGAGTAGTGTCGTCGATGTGGCCGTCGGTATCATCGCCTACAATGCCATCGTTTACCCAAAGGACTTGTTCTGCTCCGTAATAATCGTACAAATACTGTTCAATTTGTCCTTGATTTAGGTGTGGATTACGGTTTTCGTTCAACAAACATTCACGGCTTGTTAAAATTGTTCCTGCTCCATTGAATTCTACTGAACCTCCTTCCATAATAATGCCAGGGCTTACATAGTTTAAGCCACGATGAGCAGCAATATTGGTCGGAATGTCGTTATCGTTGTTAAAAGGAGGGTATTTTCCACCCCAAGCATTATAACCCCAATTGACAATCATGCGTTCTTTTGTCTCTGGATTAATCAAAAATGCAGGGCCATGGTCACGACACCAAGCATCGTTGGTTTTCTTAACGATAAATTCAAGTTGGTTTACATCAATGTCATATTTAGGAAGTTCTCCTAAAATAAAGCTTTTAAGGTCTTCATTATTGACATTTAAGCCTACTTTTTCGCCTTTTGAAATCGCTTTGATTAATTCAAAATACTGCGGATACATCTGTTGGCGTTTGTTCCCTTGCCAAGATGCTTCGTTATGTGGAAACGTGAGCCATGTAGCCACGTGTGGATGCCATTCGGGTGGGAAGAAAAACCCTTGTTCTTTTGGAGTCATGTTTGTAAAAAATATCGGATACTATCTGTTGATATACAAAGGTACGGGAATTCTCTTTTGTCTAAAAGGCTATTGCTATTTTCTAACAATTTGACAATGTTGTATGGGGTAGTTCTCAGTTTTTTAGGAGACTCGTTTCTTTTTAAAAGAATAAATCAAGACCTTTGTGAACAAATTTAAAAAAGCATAAAATGGCACAAGCAAAAGCGGGCGACTTGGTAAGCGTCCATTACACAGGAAAATTAACAGACGGTACTATATTTGATAGTTCAGAAGGACGTGAGCCTTTACAGTTTCCTTTGGGAGAAGGTATGGTTATTCCTGGATTTGATAACGGTATCACTGGTATGGAAATTGGTGAGAAAAAAACAGTTCATATCCCAGTTGACGAAGCTTATGGCCCAGTGAATCCAGATTATTTAGCGGTATTCCCTAAGGCTGAAATCCCTGCGGATATTCCTTACGAAGTGGGTATGCAGTTAAACATGCACCAAGACGGTAATGGTCAGGTAATGCCAGTAGTGGTAGCGGAAGTTACAGATACTACGATTACATTGGATGCTAACCACCCGTTAGCTGGTAAAGAGTTAATCTTTGACATTGAATTGGTTGCAATTGGATAAGTAATAATGCTGAATGTCGGATTTAATATATCAGATTATTCAGTTTTTATTCAAAACCCAAAAAATAACCCAAGTCGATTTATTTCTGGCTTGGGTTATTTTTTTGGGGACTATGGGTTTTAACCCGTAGCCTCTATGACTGATTGCAAATCTCGTTCAACAACGGAACTAGCCTCTTCTTCTTTCGAGTAATGCCATAATCATAACGGCTAATTTTACTCTTTCAGCTTCTCCTTCCTCAAAGTCCGAATCTTGTGATAAGGTGAATAATCTGCCCATAAAAGAAGCTTCTTTCTTGAAGGTACAAACAACTGTTCCATCAGGACGAGTTACGAGGTAGCTTGGGTTGAAAACATAACCTGTGAAAATACCCAAAACTGGAATCTCTCCAAGAAGACCATCAAACACTTTAACCCAAGGGTTTTTCTCTTGAATGTGTAGGTCTTGCTGGTCGTTTTCGTCATAAATTTCGTAGGAAGCTTTCCAAATACTCTTCCAGCCTTTTCTACAAACACGACCAATACTTGTACCGTCTGGTTTAAGAAAATTATAGGTTACCGTAAAATTCAACCATTTGTCTGCTACCACGTGGTATTTTAAGGCAGTTTGACTTTCATCGGTAAAGACATTCATTTCTTTAAATCGGAAAAAACGTTGTTTTACAAAAGCAATGGTTTTTCCTGAAACATCCGTAGCCGTAAAGTCATTATGAATTGTGCCAATTCTGAATTTAAAAGTCAGGGGGAAAATGAAATCTTCCAGTAAATGTTGTTGAGCCATAGTTAATTAAGGAATGAATAAAACAGGGTTTTGTGTAGTTAAAAGATGGTCTAAACTACCAAGAATTTATACAAAACCCAATTATTCTTATTTAAACTTACATGAATCTTTCTTAGTCCATTACGAAATAACATTAGATACTAACGACTGACTACAATTTTCTGCCTTGTAATGGTATGTTGTTTACTCCTTGCTTCTACGATATAAATGCCAGTAGGTACTTTACTGAGATCTAGTGGTGTTTCAAGATTAGGGAGTATCTTAATGCCCTCAAAGATGAGCTTTCCCGAACTAGAAAATATATTAATGGTTACTTCCTCTGGACTTTTGATAGTCACTATTTTATCCGTAGGGTTGGGGTAAATCAAGAGCTTGTCTGTCAGTTCTTCTTCTGTTCCTGTAATTACTTTTTTAATGGTACTTTTCAGAAGCTGTAATCCCCCTGTGGTCGTTCCCAAAACCATACTCGTCAAAGAATCGCTGCTTAATTTTGCAAATGCTAAGGAGCTGTTATACGCCATTTTTGTTCGAGCATATTTTTTTAAGGACGTATTCCAAATAAGGCTTGTATCTGCCACGAAGGTCGCTGTTTTTTGGTCTTCAAAATTTTTATAAATGCTCAGATAACCAACTCTCGAAAGAAGAATCAATTCATTTTTCCCATCTTCATTCAAATCTGCGATGTAGGGACTTAGTCCTTCTGTACCATTATCCGTTGAAATACCGCCAAACTTTTCTTGCATCAGGCCATAATTCGGGCTGACATTTGAGCCTTTATTACGATGATATTGTAGAGAACCCGTTGTTTTTCCAACAAGAACATCCTTTATTCCATCTTTATCAACGTCCATAAAAAGCGGAACGTCGCCATTACTAAAATTAGGAATACCGGGTAGGCTAACCACATCACTAATTGACACGGAAAAAGCTTTTCCTTTCCCTGCTTTGTTGGGTAAATACTTGATTTGCATTCCCAAGAATGAATTAGCCACAAAACCAATATCATCTACCCCGTCGCCATTCATATCTGTCAAAAATGGCTTGATATTGGTTACTTGCATGCTTGCCGCAACGTTTAAGAAATCACTGTTTTTGAGTTCAAACTGTTGATTACCTGTGTTTTCGTAATAAAAAATACTAGCACGGTAGCCATTGGCATAACGAATGCCGTCATTACCGACTAGTAAATCTTGGTCGCCATCACCGTCAAAGTCCACAAAAAGAGGAGAGGCATTTTCACCTACATCAATCATGGAGTTTTGGAAGAAATCTTTTTGCTGAAATGAAAAGGCAGGGAGCGTATTGTTGCCTATATTTTTATAAAACCAAACAGATTGTTGGTAGTTAACCGTTTGTGTAGCATTATCGAATCCATTAGGAGCGGCAATTAAATCTTTTTTCCCGTCCAAATCTAAGTCTTCAAAATAGACCGCAGGAAAAACGGGGAAGTCAATCGGGTTGATGGTTGGATAGGAATACGATGCTTTTTTAAAAATAGCTTCATTGACCGTTCCTTCATTATACATTGCAGCAAGATTATTACAGCTTACGTGTCCGAAGAGGAGGTCTTTTTTCTTATCGCCGTCTAAATCAACCAATAAAATGGAGTTTCCTGCGTGTAGCACTTTGGCGGCACTTGGGTTTTCGAGAGGAGGTTTTGCGATACTTTCACCTGCGGGCTTGCTTGCTCCACAGTCGATACCAAAGGTAAAATCAAGACAGTGTTCTTTTACAAAATTACCCCAACAAGAACCCATTTTTTTGAACTCCAATCGCTTGGCATCTTGATAGGTTTCTACTCCAAAATTGCGATGATATTCCACAAAGTCTCCCGACGAATCAAAGACTAAAACGTCAATATCTCCATCGTTATCGGCATCCACAATGGCAGGAATATCGGAAGCCGTAATACTCAAATTGATTTTTCCAGAAAAACCAGTCGAGTAAACGGGATTCGCAACTAGTTGCCAGCTTATTCCTGAAGCGGTGCTGGTGTTCCGATAAATTTTTAAGCCCGCAGGAGCATAAGTGAACAGGTCTTTTAGCCCATCTTGATCATAATCGACCATCAACATCCAATACTCGATAGTCGGGAAATAGCTCTCGTATGCAGGGGCATATTTCCAAGAGTACCCTTGTTGCGTATTACCAACCGCCAAGTACGTACTTATCTTTTTGGCTGTGCGGTCATAAACAATTAAATCCTCAACGGTATCGTTATTGAGTTTGCAGGTTGAAAATTGCGGAGCATTTAGCCCACCTGCCCACGGGTTTGCTAATGTTTTTCCGTTCTGAATAAGTTTTAAATCCGAGCTGAATTGATAGGAAAACTCCTGAGCAAAAGCCATAAAACGAAAAATCAGAAGAGCAATAAGTAGGAATATTTTTTTCATGGATGTATGCTTGGAAGCCTTGACGGCCTCAATTGTTTTGCTTTCTTGTTAATTGACTACCCAAATAGTTGAAAACCTGCTTTGGCATCCCGATATTTGTATCAACTAATAAAACGACAAAGATGATGATTTCAGTGACTGACTTGTATAAAAAATTCAAAGAATGTTCAGGAGTATCGACTGATACCCGTAAAATTGACGAAAATGTGCTGTTTGTAGCCCTAAAAGGTCCGAACTTCGATGCTAACTCTTTTGCTGAACAAGCCCTAGAAAAAGGTGCAAGTTATGCCGTTGTTGATAATCCTGAGTATGTCACCAATGACCGTATCTTGTTGGTAGCGGATGGCTTAAAAGCCCTTCAAGACCTTGCTAACGAGCATCGCAAGCACTTAAATATCCCATTTATTGGTTTGACAGGCTCAAATGGGAAAACGACAACTAAAGAATTAATTAACTGTGTGTTGTCAACAAAGTTTAAAACCTACGCCACTATCGGCAATTTGAATAATCATATCGGAGTTCCCTTAACGGTGTTGGCAATGGATGATAGCATTGAGATGGCTATCGTAGAAATGGGAGCAAATAAGCAAGGAGATATTAAAGAATTGGTAGAAATTGCTGAACCAACACACGGTTTTATTACCAATATTGGAAAAGCTCACCTCGAAGGATTTGGTGGGGTAAAAGGAGTTATTATAGGAAAAGGGGAGTTGTATGATTGGTTAGGAAATAATAACGGAACGGTGTTTGTGAATGTTGCTTCTGTGCCGACCTTAGCCATGGCAACAGGACGAAATTTCAAGGAATTGATTACTTATTCTGCTGAAAAAGACGAGCAATATCCTTCGGTTGCAACGCTTTTGCAAGAAACACCCACGGTTACGTTTGAATGTGATGGAAATACCTACCAAAGTCATTTGACAGGGAAATACAATTTCTTTAATATGTGTGCCGCCATTCGGATAGGCCAGTATTTTGGGATAGCCACCGCTGTTGCTTGTCAGGCAGTGGCTGATTATGTGGCCACCAATAATCGTTCTCAGTTTATCGAAAAAGGAACAAATCAGGTGTTGATGGATGCCTATAATGCCAACCCGTCTTCTATGGCTGCCGCTATTACGAATTT
>JARXAV010000346.1 GCA_029865665.1 Flectobacillus sp.
GTATTTAGAGTTATGTCGATTTGAGCTTCAGAAGCTAGATAAAGTAGCTGATATTCGTCTAAATCTTATTGGAGATAATATGCTCAAATACCTCTTTAAAATCAATCAGTTCACCGATGAAAATGGCTTAAATGAAGAAGGTGAAAAGTTCAAAGTAAAGTTTAATGCCTTGTTAACCGAGTATGCCAACTACATTCAGCCCGATATAGCCATGCAAGAAAGTGACATCAAAAACCGATACGAAAATGGCAGCATTATTTATGCTTCTAAAAAGGTACTGACCAATTTCGATAGTCCCGTATGTCAAAATCTAAGAGTACACTACAATCAGTTTGAGTTATTGCTTTACAACGAACTAAACGACCCACGATTTAACACAAAGCTAGGATTAGCTTTAGCTCCAGAGGAAGAAATAGCTGATGAGTCGGGTTTGATTGTGACGATGGGTTATCGGGAGGAGATGTGGTGAGTTAAAGATTGGAAAGAATAGACCTACTCTACTTGAAAAGCGTTGTTGAGTAGGTCTATTCAATGTTAGGAGCTAAATAGAAAAATTTGAATAGCCTCAATTTTTCTATCGAATGGCCTTAATAATCACAACCTCTTTTCCTGATTCTTTTGCATACTCAACGACATCACCTGTGCCACCTTTTCCTTGAGCAGATTTACCATCCCAGACAGCGACCAGTATGTCGCATTCATCAACTAAATATTTCCCTACGGCTAAGTATGCTTCGTTTCTGGTATCTTGACTATCATCAGTCAAGTGTGTCAGTTCTTCATATTCATTATTATGTTGATTTAGTAAATGATGTAATACGCTTAGCTCAGAAGCGGAGAAATCAAGTTCGTACTCACTTAGTTCAAAAGGTAAAATGTATCTCACAGGAATATCTAGTTTTAGAGCTTCTTCTGCAAAAACAGTATCTGTTCCTGCTGCTAAGGCAGAAATGGCTAATACATTTTTATAGGTAGTTTTATAACCAAGTAAGCAATGGGAAATATTTTCCTGTACCTCACGCTCATTTAATAGTTTACGATGTCCAGTAATGGCAATTTTTTGCATAAGTTATGTTCGTTTAAGTCTTTTAAAAATGATGATATGCTAGACCGTCTAAAATTTAGTTAGTAACGTTGAATTAATTCTAAAGTACTATAATTTCGGAAAAGCTCTGCAATTATGAAATATAGTTGTTCAAAAATAGTAGAAAAACCTATCGAACGGTGATTGGAAAGTTTATTTGTATTTATATATTTGAGTTAGTTATTGAAGCTAACTGACTCAAATACAGACTCGCTGAAAATATTAGTTTAACATTTGGCAAGAACTTTGGTACAACTAATAATCTAGTAGCACTATTAGGTATTAGTTGGGGTTTAAGCTTTGATACTGAAAAAGCTAAAATCGAATAAGATTTACCTATATTTAACCTAGCACTTAAACACTAACTAGTTACAAAATGGCCTTAATAAGTATCATCTCTGGATTTTTGTTTGACATAGCAAAAGATAAGTTATTTAGCTATGGAAAAGATATGGTAATTGATTTTTTTGATTCAGATAAGAAGAACGATTCTAAATCTGAAGCTAAAAAAATTGGAGAATTGGTGTGCTATCGGAAAGTTCAAGGATATAATAATGTTCTATTATTAATACACGGCTTCAATGGTAGTGCTTCTGAAACTTTTGGTAGTACCCCTGATTTACTCATGAGTAATCCAGTATTTGATGGTTGGGATATTTATAGTATTGGATATAGTTCAGATATGCTTCCGAATATAGGAAAGGATATCTGGTCTGTCAATCCCGATATTACTAAAATATCTCAATACTTGAGTACAATCTTTTGTAATCAGTTTTCTGACTACCATAGAGTTGCATTTGTCGCACATAGTATGGGTGGATTAGCAGTACAAAGACTCATCTTAGATTTACCTAAAAATGAGTTAAATCGTATTTCTCACGTATTACTATTTGGTACTCCAAGTGCGGGCTTATCTAAGGCTTATTGGTTTAGTAAATGGAATAATCAAATTCAAGATCTAAGTACTAAAAGTGATTTTATTCGTAAACTTCGTAAAGATTGGAATGCTGAATTTCCACAAAGTATTCCCTTTACTTTTAACACAATTGCAGGGACTACCGACGAGTTTGTTCCAGTAGAATCTTCTCTCGAACCTTTTGATGAAAAGTATCGCTTAGTTGTTGAAGGTAATCATATCACGATGATCAAACCAGTTGATATTGATGATGTGGCAAATCCTAGTTTTCAGTTAATTCGACAGACACTTACGGGTAATAAGTATCTTCAGGGTAATTCAGTGGATGTCAATATCCTTTTGGGAGAATATCATAGTATTATTAAAAAAGACTTGCCCCAAGTGAATGAATTGTCGTATAAAAGTGTAGCCAATTTAGTATTTGCCTTGGAAGCTACAGGTAAGGGAAAAGAAGCGATTGAAATTCTAGAAAAGCATCCTGCTGTAAAGGGAAAATCGGATATGCTTGGGATTATTGGAGGGCGTTACAAACGTAAATACTTACTTGAAGGTTTACAGCGTGATTTAGACCAAGCGTTTTACTACTATAAAGAGGGATTAAAATTATCAGAGGAAAATCCTAAGCAACAATTCTATCACGCAATTAATCTAGCCTTTTTGGAAAAAGTAGGACAGGATAATGAAGTTGAGATGAAAAAATATGCCCAATTGGCATTAGATAATTGTATTTCAGAAAATAAAGATGTTTGGGAGTTGGCCACAGTAGCAGAAGCAAATCTTTATTTGGGTAATCTAGCAACTGCTAAAGAGTTTTATGTACAGGCATACCAACTTGCAGGACGAGATGTACGAGTTAAGCAAAGTATTTACAGTAATGCCTATTACGGCTATCAATCAGTTGTTGCTAGTAGTACCAAAGACGCTGACTTTTTTGATATTTTTGAAGGAGTGAATTGAGGCTCAAATATAACTCTTGCAGAGGGAATAGGTCAAATTGTAGGTGTGCTTTTTAGTATATGAAGGTAGATTCGGAGAACGCTTCTTGAAGCGTCTCCGCTAAGCTATTTAATAGTCACTTATCTCATAACATAATAAACAAGCCAGTTTATGAATGGAATGCTCATGTCCGCCTACTTACTCTCTGTTATCTTAACAATAGCTACATCGTTTGCTATTGTTTGTCTGTATAAAGAGAAACTAAAGTCGATGATGAACACTGGAGAGGATGAAACTGAAATTTTCGAGAGTATAGGAAAAACAAAAAAACAATCCTTTGAATTGTGTTTGATAAATCCTAAAGAGACGACATACGAAAAGTTTGGTGAAAAACACAAACAAATATCCTTCCTAATTTACCTATTTAGTTATCTCGTATTTGTATGTACATACTCGGTCTTTAGCTTGAAATTCAATAATAATGCACTCTCTTTATATAGAATATTATTTAATTTGTTAGTACTATCTCCTCCCTTTTTTTTGCTATATACTCTTTTTTATACACGTAAGGGGGCTAATATATTTAATATTATAGGGAGGCTACTCGCTATTAATTTTTTAATTTTAGCACTTTGGCAACAGCTATTTTCCATATCAAGCAATACTGGTATTTTAGATACTATCTTCTTGTTTATATCTTTTAATCTACTACCAATCTGTTCTATATTACTTTTTAACATTAGAAAAATCAGGGGAGTAAGTTTGACGATAGCAGTCTTATTCTTCTCATTTTTTCTTTTGATTGGTCTTGTAGCAGAAATTTTAATTTCGGATGATAAACTTTTTCGTTTTTTGTTCTTTACGCTTACTAAGAT
Organism: Flectobacillus sp.; assembly: GCA_029865665.1. The sequence continues at coordinate 3,812 of JARXAV010000346.1, forward strand.
TCCAATTTTGAATATATTTCCTAAAGTATCATTTATAGCATTTGTCCTAGTTATTGCTGGAGGAATTGCCTTTTGTTTAATAAACTTACTCAAATACTTCTACCAAAAAGGAATCTTCTCTGTATTACAGTTGCAGATAGATAGTTACATACTTATTTATTCAATGTATGTCTCAAGTATAGAAGCTTCAATAGGAAATAAAGCTTATTTGTTACTTCTTGTTAGCTTTCTCATATATAAGGCTACTCAAATAGCATTGTTTAAATATATAGATAAAAAAAGTTTAATTGGAAGGAAAATGTTATTTCTAAGGGTCTTTGATCTCAATCTCAAAGGCGAAATGTTCTTTAATTCCTTAGAAAAATATTGGAGATTTATAGGGCCTGTTCAGTTGATTTCTGGCCCTGACCTTATTTACTCAACGGTTGAGCCTCATGAAGTCGTAGCTTATTTGGGAGGAAGTTTACAGCATCAATTTTGTAAAAACGAAACTCAAGTAGTCCAAAATATAGCTCAAATAAAAAGCAGTCATAATTTTGATTTGAGTTATCAGACAAATGAACTTTATTGCGACAAAGGCAACTGGAAGCTCGTACTTCAAAAATTAGTTTTGTTGAATGATGTAATAATAATGGATTTGCGTTCATTTAATGATTCAAACAAAGGGTGTATTTATGAGATTACTCAGCTATGTACCATTGCTAATTTCCAAGATGTATTTTTTATCGTTGATGATACTACAGATATGGAGCTATTTTCTAATACGATAACGAGTACAATGAATAAGCTAGACAAAACTTCTCCAAATAATTCAAATGATACTTGTAAGATACATTACTACAACTTAAATATAGTCGATACTCACTCTATAGAGGAGTTAATGGATGTAATTGAGACAAAACTACGTTATTCGTAATGGTGATTAGTTTGAATTTGGTAGAACGATATTTTAAAACATAAACAATTAACATCTTGATTAACACATAAGTATGAGAAAAATCTTTACCATCATATTACTACTACATTCTATTTCAAGTACTGCTCAAAATAAATTAATGGGTTGGGTAACAGAACAAAACTCTGGGAAAAAGCCTGTAGTAGGTGCTATCATTAGGTCTAGTGGGACTTCGAACTCTAGAACGAGTTCTACTAAAGGAGAGTTTACGTTAGATTTTCAGGGACTTGACGCTGGTGAGCGTGTTATCCTTAGACCAGAAAAAGTAGGTTGGGAATTGGTAAATGAAAAAGAGATGCAAGTAAATCTTCCAACTCATCCTATTGAAAATAAGGTAAAGATAGTTTTATGCAAAGCGGGAACCCTAGCTTTAGCGAAACAAGCCTATTACAAGGTTGCAGATCCATATATTATCCAGCAGTATAATAAAAAAATGGCAGCATTGGATAAAGAAAAATCGTCTTATAAAGCAGAAAAAGCTAAACTACAAGAAGAACGTAATCGCTTACAAAACCAATTGGCAGAATATGCTGAGGAGTTTATACGAGTAAACCTAGACGATGCTTCCGACATAGAACGCCGAGCAATTGTCTTATTCAAAGAAGGAAGAATAGACGAAAGTATCCAACTAAGGGAGAGTCTTAAATCAGGTAAAGAAATAAGAAAAGCTGTAAGTGATAAAGCGAAAGCGGACTCTATTATAGCATTACACACACGCAATCTAAAAGGTCTGGCAAAGGAATATATCTTTAAATTTGATTTTAAATCTGCCGAAGAGAAGTATGAAGAATTAGTCACTGCAGATACTACTAATTATGATAATACCTTTGCCTTTGCTTATTTTCTTGATAATCAAAACCAACACGATAAAGCTATTAAATACTATCTAAGGGCTTTGAAATTAGCCCCAAGCGAATCAGACATGGCCTATACCCAAAACAATTTGGGTACTTTGTATCAAGATATAAATGATTATCCAGCCGCATTGAACGCCTACACAAAAGCCTTGGAAATCAATGAACGTTTAGCCAAGACTAATCCTGCCACTTACGAGCCTGATGTGGCTGATACCCAAAACAATTTGGGGAATTTGTATTATGATAAAAATGACTATCAAGCGGCATTGAATGCTTACAGCAAAGCCTTGGAAATCAGAGAACGTTTAGCCAAGACCAATCCTGCTACTTACGAGCCTGATGTGGCGATGACCCAAAACAATTTGGGGAATTTGTATTATGATAAAAATGACTACTCAGCAGCATTGAATGCTTACAGCAAAGCCTTGGAAATCAGAGAACGTTTAGCCAAGACGAATCCTGATACTTACGAGCCTGATGTGGCTGGTATCCAAAACAATTTGGGTAGTTTGTATGACGCTAAAAATGACTATCCAGCGGCATTCAAAGCCTACGGCAAAGCCTTGGAAATCAGAGAACGTTTAGCCAAGACCAATTCTGCTACTTACGAGCCTGATTTGGCGATGACCCAAAACAATTTGGGGATTTTGTATCAAG
>JARXAV010000030.1 GCA_029865665.1 Flectobacillus sp.
ATAAAAATAGTTTCATTGTTGCATGTAATGGTTTGACTGGTAAATTTTATCGCCATGATACAGTAATTTGGTCATCTTACGAATTGTACATCCCAAAATTAGAAGAATACCAGATGTTATCCAATTTAATAGTAAGAAAGAACTTTTCAACCGAATAAAATATAGATTGGTGCGATGAAGGTGCTATGTCCTGAAATTTGAAATCGTAGGACTTGGAGATTCGCACATATTGGGCTATTTTTGTCATGGGTTGTCTTTTATTCCCACTATTTTTCTTGATTCTGTTACTAACTCCTTTTGTAATACGCAGATTTCGTAATCTATGAATACCTCAACACAGCTTATCCGTTTTATTCTCATTACAGCCGCAGGACTCTTCTTTGGAGCCTTGGTAATGACTGCTTGGTTTACTAGTAAACAAACTGAGGACGATGGCTTTAGATACAGTCATGTGGATAAATATAAAGTCAATGCTGAGCTTAGAAAACCCATGATGTTTGTCAATTTACCTACTTATGCAGCCATGAAAGTGGTTGAGCATAAGATAGATAGATGGCAAGGGTCAACTACTACTTCTACGAAGGATAGAGGGTGGGCTGTTTTTGCTTTTATTCTGAATATTATTTTTGTCATTTGGTGGGTACACTATAATCCGGCAAAAGAAGATACGTTTAAGGATACCCTCGATACGGTCTTGCCCATTTTAGCGGTTGTTCAGACCGTTGGCGTTCTCTTTATTTTGCTCTCTGATTTACCTATTTTTGTGGCTAAGTAAGTTTCTTAATCTTTTGTCGGTATGGAATATTCTATTTATTTATTGTTAGGAGTTTTGTTTGGAGGCTTTATTGGCTACATGTATGCAAAAACTCAGTTGGAAAACAATTTCAGAATTTCCGAAAATCGCTTAGATATTACTAAAGAAGAGTTAATTAAAGCTCAAGTTGACTTAACTTCCGAGCGTAGAAAAGTAGTGGAGCTGACAGGGCAATTAGCCGCTGCGGAAGCCAATTTTCAAAACATTGAAGATAAACTACATCATCAGAAAGACGATTTCAAAGCACTTGCTTCCGAGATTTTAGAACAAAAATCCCGTGCCTTAACCCTCGAAAGTCAGGAAGGGTTGGAGCAGATTTTAAGCCCTTTTAGAGAAAAAATCAAAGATTTTGAACAACAAGTATCGAAGAGTTTTGACCAAGAAATTCGAGAAAAAGTTAGTCTTGTTACCGAAGTTAGAAAGCTGTATGAACTAAATGCTCGTATCAGCCAAGAAGCTCATAATTTAACGAACGCACTGAAAGGTGATAACAAAACGCAAGGAAACTGGGGCGAATTGATTCTTGAAAAAGTACTAGAGCGTTCAGGTTTGGTAAAAGATATTGAATACAAAACGCAGGTTACAAGTACCAATTTAGTAGGGCAGTCGATTAAACCCGATGTCGTTATTTACCTTCCCGAAAAGAAACACTTGATTATTGATGCCAAGGTTTCTTTGGTGGCTTACGAACAATACGTAAGCGAAACAGACCCACTACAAATAGAAAGATTCCGTAATTTACACCTTAATTCTGTTCGGAATCACATCCGTTTATTGAGTGAAAAGAACTATCAAAGTGCTTTCCACTTGAATGTCCCCGAATTTGTACTCTTGTTTATGCCTATTGAATCGGCCTTTAGTTTGGCAATTCAGTCGGATGTAGAATTGTTCAATTTTGCATGGGATAGACGAGTGATTTTAGTTAGCCCAACAACCTTATTGGCAACCTTACGCACCGTAGCAAGCGTCTGGAAAATGGAAAAACAAAGCCGAAACGTCTTAGAAATCGCTCGTTTGAGTGGCGATATGTATGATAAATTTGAAGGTTTTGCCAATGACTTACTGAAAATTGGACAGCAATTAAACAGTACCAAAGACACGTATCACGCAGCCGTAAATAAGCTCACCGAAGGACGAGGAAACCTTGTTCGCACCGCCGAAAAAATCAAAAGCCTCGGAGCAAAAACCACCAAAACATTACCTCAATCGTGGGTTGATAAAGCGGGAGAGGAGTAGTGTTAACACCTACCAAACATGAATTTCGCCAATGAAAATTTCAAAAATATACATCAAAGACTTTCATCAATTTAAGGACTTTACGCTTGATTTGACCTATCCAAAAGGACATAAAAAGGAAGGTGAACCCTTAGATAGAGTTTGTTTTATTGGACAAAGTGGAACAGGGAAAACGTCGCTGTTGGAGATGATTCCGTGTCTTATATACCAATACGAAGAGTCTAACTTGATTAATGCAGTTGGATATTCAAAATTTGTTGAAAATGTGTTTTTTGATATTCATTTTGGGATGGATAATGAATATTTTGAAACTGCCTACTATGAACCAGTACTTGGATTGAGAGCTTGGATGTTAAATGGGGTTAAAATATCTGTTGAGGTACTTTCTGAAAATTACAGAGAATGGATAAACACAAAAGCTTCAAAACTTATTTATTTTCCTGCCAATCTTAATTACAACCTTGATGTAAGCACTGAGAATAAACTAGAAAATCGAGTAATTATTGATTTTAGTAAAGATAATGTAGCAACCGTTTGGAGTCTAATTTTAGAAAAAATCAAACATTATCAAGAGCAAGAATTAAAGATTAGACAAGATATTTCAAAAGTTGTTGAAAAGTCATCTAGTGATATTAATGCCATTCAGAAGGCTGTTAAAGAACTGGAAACGTGGAAACAAACGGAGTTTAATCCGATAAAAGATGTAGCGGATAATTGCTTAAATCCATTGTTGGAGAAGTTTAAATTACGTGTTAAAACGGAGTTAGATTTCAAAACAAAAGACGATATTGGATTTATCAAGATTGAAGATTTTGAAGGGAATGAAATTCCTCATGGACTTTGGAGTACGGGAACAAAACAGGTGATTTTAAGTGCTTTACCTCTTTATTTACTAAAGCCTCAGCATACTATTGTTCTTTTTGATGAACCAGAACGTTCGCTTTATCCAGATTTACAAAGAAGTGTAGTCGATTATTATACCTCTTTAGCCGAAACGTGTCAGTTCTTTTATTCTACCCATTCGCCTATTATTGCGTCTAATTTTGACCCATGGGAGATTGTAGAATTGAAGTTTAATAAAGAAGGAAAAGTCTATCGAGAACAGTATTTTGAAGGAGAAAATCATGTAGATAATTATCAGTGGAATCCTAGATATATGCGTTGGGATGATATTTTACAACGAGTATTTGATTTAGAAGACGATGGTTCTCCTGAGCGTAAAGCCAAATTGAATGAACTAGCCAGCTTAAACGTGAAGTTTAAGAAAATGACTAAACAAGGCTTAGAACAGTCGGAGGAAGCATTGAATATCATTCAAAAAATCCAAAAGTTATCCAAAGACCTCTCAAAGTGGAATTAAACCATGCAAAAAATTGATAAAGACTACACCAAAATTTTGACAACCAACTATAAAAAATGGGTAGATGCGTTGGAAGCAACGGGTAGAAAGCATCCTTTGTCAAAAACCTATTATGATGGAATTGTCATGGATTTATATCGTTGTCAGAAAGGAGTTTGTGCCTATACGGAGCGTTTTCTCTGTCCTCCTTCTTTGTACGAAGCACGTCATTGGACTGATAAAGGCGTTTATCAAATTGAAGACCCCGAAGAATTTATAAGAGAAGACCATGCAGGGGAGTTAGAGCATTTTGATCCAACACTCAAAAAAAATCAATATTGGCTGTGGGATAATTTATTTATGATTGATGCTAGGGTAAATAGCTTAAAGTCAAATAAATCGGTCGTCGCCTATTTAAAACCTGATAGTCTTGAATATACGACTGAGCAATGGCTTGACTACGATGAACAAACTCACCGTTTTGTTCCGAATACGGAGTTAGATGAGGAGACAGCAAAAGAAGTGCAACACATGATTGACCATGTTTTTTTCTTAAATCATGGCGTTATTCGTATAGATAGACAAGAGTATGTGGAGAAAATAAAAATGAAAAAGACGTTTCTGCAACCTTATAAAATTGACCGATACTTTACCGCAATAAAGGTTTGCTTAGAAGATATTTAGCCTTTGATTCGGTCGAAAATCAAAGGCTAAATGAAATTACTTCACCCCATTCAAATACACCTCCAACATCGTATAACCCGATTTTGATAGGGTATTTCTATCTGCTGGATTTTGGCTGTCGAGTCCATTTGCTTGTTCCCAAGCGTCAGGCATTCCGTCTTTGTCGGAGTCCGTTGGAGGGGTTAGGCTGTTGTAGGTAGCCCATCCGCCCACCACTTCGGGCGAATCAATAATTCCCTTTTTACCAAATACACCCCATCCACTAATTTTACCTGTTTTCGTTTCTTCAATCACACGAGCATCGGTCGCATCTCTTTTGGGTAACGTTGCTCCAGCATTTGCCAATACCAATTGGAAGGCTTCTTCGGCAGTTTGCATCGTGATGGGTTCTTTAATCGAAAAGGCTTCTTTAGCTTCAGCTTTACTCGATTCTAATACTTGAGAAAGGTCAAGTCCTCGAATATTTTTCTTGGTTAAATTCTTCTTTCCTTCCATCACATTTCCTGTCAAAAACCATTCTCCCATCCCTTTTGAGTCTTTTCCTGCATCATAAGCGTAGGCAAAAAGTAAATTCGGCGAAGTTGCTGGACCGGGTTTGTAATAGTTGTTAATCATGTTAATTTGCGAAACGCCTCCTTTAATTTTAACTTCTCCCCCATAACAAGCCTCTTGGCTTCCCCAGTTGTAAATTACGTTATTTCGATAGTCCACAACCGCTAGTGTATCGTGAGCCCTTGAACCGTTGAAACGCACGGCTCTGCTGTTTTGATGAGCAATTAAATTGTGGTGATAACTCGAAAACTGTCCGCCCCAAACGCCTCCATAAGAGCGATGTCCTTTGGCATGACCTGCTTCAAAGAGTCCTTCACTGACGATGCACCATTGTACGGTCGTATTTTTGGTGTCATACATGGCGGCACATTCTTCGTTTGCCCAGCTAAAACTACAATGGTCAATGATTACGTCATGGCAATTTTCCATGTCAAACCCATAAAGTCCCGATTTTAATGTTCCCCCAGGGCGAGAACGAATGTACCGAATGATGATATTACCGTGATTCCCTTTAGGGGCTGCTCCGTTAAGCATAAAAGAAAAGTTTTTCAAGCAAATGCCATCGCCAGGTGCAGTTTGACCTGCGATGGTTAAGTTAGAACGTTTGATTGCAAGGTTTGATTTGAGTTCAATAATGCCTGAAACGTTGAAGACAATGGTAAGCGGTTCATTAGGAAATTGCTTTAAGGCATGGCGAAAACTCCCTTCGCCATCGTCGTTTAGATTGGTGACTACAACAACCTGCCCCCCTCGTCCGCCTGTGGCATATTTTCCGAAACCCTCGGCAGTAGGAAACGCCAATTGTTGAGCTTTAGCCATTACACAGCAAAGCGTGCATAAAATAATAAGTGACAATGATTTCATTACAAGTGATGTTAGTTAAACGTTGTTGATTAGAGGAAGAAACGGGATTTTATAACCTTTATTTCAAAAGATTTTTAAGGTTAAGGCTACTTGGTCGTTGATTTCCACGAATTATGCCTTAATTTTAGAGATTCAAACGTGTAGCTAAAATGTCAACAAAAACAATAACATATACTTCCTTATCGGAAATTGATTCGGTTGCGAAGGCAATCTTAGAATTTGGGAAAAAAATGCCTGTCTGGATTTTTGAAGGACAAATGGGGGCTGGTAAAACAACGCTTGTTAAGGCAATTTGTAAAAGTTTAGTCGTTACTAGTAATGTACAAAGTCCTACGTATTCGTTGGTAAATGAGTACGTTACCAAAAAAGGAGAAAATATTTATCACTTTGATTTTTACCGTATTAAGAGTGAAGAGGAGGCGATGGATATAGGGGTGGAAGATTATTTGTATTCGGGCGAACGTTGCTTTATTGAGTGGCCATCCAAAATCGAAAATCTACTCCCTACCAAATACATGACTGTTGCTATTGCGGTTAACGAAGAGGGGCAAAGAGCGATAACGCTTTCTCTTAAATTAAAGTAATAAGTAATAATCCAAAATTGTAAATTTTGGATTTAATAGTCTATTTATCAGTTATTTATAAAAAATGAATAGCGACTAATTTTGTAAGCTCATTTAAAATAAATTTACTACAGGAGTTTGAATTTAAATGAAATACTTTAGCTCAAATTCCTGTAGGCTTATCTATCGGTTTCAACTACTAACGTCACTTGTCCATGTTACGTTCTACCCTTTATCTATGCTTCTTACTGCTATTTTGCAGTACTTTTTCTGTTGCCCAAGATTCAAATGCTTGGATTGATTATTCAAAGCCCTATTTCCGTATTCCGATTGTCAAAAAAGGCGTGTATCGCTTGTCCTATCAAGAACTAAAAACCGCAGGAATGCCCACAGGCGTAAATCCACAGGGTTTTCAGCTTTTTCGACGTGGAAAAGAGCAGGCTATTTTTGTTCAAGGTGAAAGCGATGCGACATTTGA
>JARXAV010000174.1 GCA_029865665.1 Flectobacillus sp.
TTACCTCTAAAAGGAAGACAGCATGAGGTAGCTAAAACCAGTGGCGTATGGGAATTTAGAATGCAACACGAAGATATTCAGGAATTGGCCAAAGACCCCTTACTCAAGAATGTTCGTAATATGCACCATTTCAAGAAGGTTTGTGAAACAGCAAATCAGAAAATGATTGAGGATGAAAAGACGGTAAAAGTAGGAGGAAAGAGCTATCGGAAAGTAGATTTAGAAGCGGTCTTCTTCAAAAATCGTAGAGAGATGGCCAAAGAAAAGTGTTTTACCGCTAAAAAAGTTTACTACAAAGCCACACCCAAGGATAAATCAAAGGACATTCCTGAGCACCAACTGAAGCTAGAAAAGTACGAGACTCAACAGGAAGAAAAGAGTACTAAAAAGCAAACACGAAAACAAGAAACAAGTACCTCTACCTCAAATCCTAGCGAGCAAGAGAACCAACAGGGCTTCAACTATAAGAAGTCATGGAGTTTAGATGAAGATGAGTTTTTGAGTAAGAAGCGGAGAAGAAGGGTTTAGTGGGATTAAAGTATTTTATCACTGTGTAAGACTATTCATTAAACTATGTCAGAGAGTTTAAAATCCCTGATATAGTTTAGTGAACACAGCCATCACGATCATCTCATCCGACCAATTTTCTGACAATACCCCAGCCAATAGCTTCCTCTTTTTCCAGACTAATTTCGTCAGGGAGCAATATGTTAGTCCTGAATGTAATATTAAAAACTAAAAAGTTTACTTTGCCATTTTGGGTATAGAAAGTTTCAAAACCAAGTTTTTTTAAATCCAGAATTCTCATCTATAATTGTCCTTGTGGGAACTTGAATGGAATACCATTACAAAAAATGATAATTTGTTTGGTCAGGATTTTTTCGAGAAAGACGGTTCTCTCTAATTCCGTTCTATATCCAGTATCAAGCGTACTTTCTACTCCGATGAGTACTCAAGACAAAGTAGAAACTCTTATTGATAATACTCTTGAAGATACTATTTTAATCAGTCAAGCTCCTTTTTTAGGGTTAGTAGAAGAATTATAATGAGGGTTATAACAGTCTGTTTAGATTGAAACATGATACCATCTTGGTAAAAATTACCAATAGCAACTGTCAAAATCAAACGGAGGATACTGATTCGCATTTCTAATGTAGCTAAAAAATACAACGGGAGATTCGATAAAATTTCAGTTTAGAGGATATTCGTAATAATTATTGAAGTGGGGCAAAACAGCATTCAGAATTTTAAGAATAGGTGTAAAATTATAAAATCAAAGAAGTACCGTATGTAAATAGAATTTTGCTTTTTACTACAATTAATAGGCATTTATTGGCCAAATCATTAGTCTTGATTATCTACGCAGAGGGTACTTCTATTGGAAATTGGAGTAGTACTATAATTTTGCGAGGTCTTCTTCGCAGACTTTTTTCAACAAAGAGAGCCCTTTTTCATTGGTCAATCTCATTTCTTTTCTAAGGTCGGTCAAATGAGCAATGATGTTAGCTGGAAAGTCCATCTTCACCTTAAATTCTTGTCTGACGTAAGTATTATTCCCTTTTTCTAAGAAAGAATAGTTAAATTCTGGCTTGGCATCATAAGGGACTGTGATATTACATTTAATATTTACAGTCTTATTTTCCTCCAATCCAACAATTTCTTGATAACCTTCACTGGTTTCTTGAACACCAACCCAGTGAAATTTTGAACCTACTTGGCCATCAATAGCGGTAATGTCAAATTTTTGTTGTGGATCTGTCAATCTAAATGGCGACCAACTCGGATAGTTCTTAAAGTTTCTAACTTTGTTGTAAACGACACTGGCAGGAGCATCAATTTTCTGTTCTGAAACAATCACTATTTCCTTTTCATCGGCTGATACTGCATTCAAAATCAGTACCGCAACGACACTAAATGCCAAGAAAGCACCTAAAATTTTAATTCCTTTCTTCATGATATTACTGTTAAACGTTGAATTGTCTTAAGTGATGGTCGATATGCTTGTAATTATATTCGCCGACTTGCGTTTTGGTCATTTTACCAAAGAAAGGATGTGAAAAACCTTCGTAATCGGCTTCACTTTTGCCCTCAAATTGGTTGATTAAATTAATCCATCTCGTTCTGTTGTTCGAGATATAACCGTTTTCCTTAATCTTAAACTCAGGATGCGTTGGTTCGTTTTGTTTAAATGGCGTTTCATCTTTTACCAAACTTTTGAGCGACATCTGACCAAATATTCTACCAATAAACAATCTATCGTAGCTTTTGATACGGAGGTACATTTCTTCCGTTTTGATACAGTGTATTATCATTTGGTAAACATTCATTTTACCCCAATTTGAAGAACTACTATCGGATAGTCTCTCGATGCGTTGGATTAATTCTTCTCTGACTTGTTTATCGAATATTGATTTCATGCTATTTTTGTTTAGTAGGATTGGCAAAATTCATAAGTTGTTGGTATTGAGTATCAAGATTTTAAATACTTTTTAGTCTTAATACTCAATACTTTTGCATCATCCCAAATTGGAAAAATAATATTACTACATTGGAATGAGATCTCTAATCTCAACGTTTCCACCAATTTCTAAGATTGGAGAACCTTTGGCTAACGTCAAGGCTTCATCCAAATCTTGTGCATTAATCACCATATCACCAGCAAGCACTTCTGAGCCACTCATGTGGATATTATCAACAAAACTACCATCACTTTTTAATACTCTTCCTGAATACCCTAGCTGATTCGTACCGACAAACTGACCATTTTGGGCTAAAGTTCCAATCCATTGCCCCCATTTTTGACCTTCTACCTCCATCTCTTCTGCCGTTGGCTGATAATTAGGATTGAAGTCGTAGCGAAAGATTAATTTAAATTGTTTCATTGTTTTAGATTTTTGAATGTCCTCCCAGTTTTCACTAATGATTTCATTCGGTTTATTATTTATTTTGTAATTGTGTATTAATCTTGAAAACTCTTAATCCCTCCGTGCTTAGAAATTATCTTACTAACTTTCAGATTTTCCCTTGCAATAGTCTAACAAGTACTGCGAATTATGACTGAATTAGCCTTGGCTTTTTCGGTAAATCCTCTCGGGGTATAGTCTGCCGAAGTGACTTTTAAGAGTTTTAGAGAACCTTACTTTTAATTTTAAGATCACTTAATACAGTGTTTAATAAGTTTTTAAGGGAACTTTCAGAAAATTAGACTTCCCTGATAACTTATTAAACAGTGTATTTAATCTTAAAAGCCTGTATTTTTGACAGGGCAAAGCGGTTCACCGAATGATATTGGGATATATCACTTAAAAAACACGTTCTATGCACTCAAAAACAAATATTGTTTTACCCCTCTGGTCTATACGTTATACACCCAGGAATACAAATCGAGTAAGATTTTTATCTATAAATGCTTACTATTTCTTATTTTTTCAATCAATTCATCAAATTTGTGGTACGGAATTGGCTTTTCTAACCATTCAAAATACTGAATATTTTTATCCTGAAACAACGATGCTCTGTAAGCACTGGTGAACACAATATTTAGTATTTTGTCTTCCCCAGTTTTCAACAAATACTCAATGCTTGATTCTTTATTTAATTGAACGTCTAAAAAAACAATATCTACTTCGTAATTAATACTTTTTAAGTAATCAAAACCACCCTTCAAGGTATCAAATGTATCCAATACTATTAAATCATCTAATCTATTGGCAAAATTGACCAGTATGAGGCTTGCTCGAGGTTCATCGTCTATTACTATACATTTAAGTTCCATCATCAATTGGCGTTTTAGTATATCAATTAAAATTTCAATAGGTCAATTTATGATTTACAAGCCACATTATGAAGTTCCTACTTTTTTTATGGTTCGGACAAGTTAATTTCTCAATTTGACAACTTGTTTCGTGTACTTTATTATTCTTCCCTTTTTGTTGAATCAAAGCTACGTAAAATTTAAAAAACACTGTTTTCTCTTAGACTTGTTTCAGTATATTTTCGACAGGAGACTCAATTCGTTAGATATTATTTAGGAAGAATATACAGAATACACTGCCGATACATTTTATCTAATTTCTATTTGTTAACGTACAGTAAATATACTGTGGTAAATTGTTTGTAAATTTAGTGCTATAAAACAACGATACTTTACATAACCGTTGTGAAACATCATTAAGAGTATAAATACATACTGCTATCATCTATTTGATTAAATCTGGTAGTTATCTCAAATCTAACTTGCGTATCCATGAAATTAACGTGTATTTTTATCGAAGATGAGGCTCCAGCCATGAATCTGTTGAAGATTTATGCCGCCCGTACCCCTTCAATCGAAGTATTAGGTTTTTTTGATAGTTCAATCGAAGCTGTCCACTTTTTATCCGATAACCCCGTTGATGTAATTTTTACGGACGTCAATATGCCGCAACTGACAGGAATCGAGTTAACACAGTTACTCAGGAATAAACCCTACATCATTTTTATTACCGCCAATGCTGAATACGCCGTAAATGGCTTTGAGTTAGATATTGTCGATTTTTTAGTAAAACCCGTCACATTTGAACGGTTTATTAAATCGGTTAATAAAGTCTTGGACCGTGAAGAAAAAAAATTGGGAGTAGCCAATCATACTGAAATAGAAAATAAAGATGAATTAGAGGACTATTCCATGACGAGCATATATGTGAAGGAAAGTGGCAAAGTCATCAGAATAGATTTTGATGAAATTATTGCAATCGAAGGTTTAAAAGATTACGTCAAAATCATTACGGATGAAAGACCCATTGTTACTCACTTGACGATGAAAAGATTAGAAGAGCAGATTCTCCCCAAATCTAAGTTTATGCGTGTTCATAAATCCTTCATTGTGGGACTTCGCCAGATCCGAAAATTTGACGGTTTGGATTCTTACCTCGAGCTACAAAATAAACTTCAAATACCCGTGGGCCCACAATATAAAGATACCCTGATGCAGAAACTCAAACCCGTGAATTAATATGCAAAAGTTTGTAAATTGGTATCTTAATTTTTATCCCACCAGTGGAGTTCCACTAAAACGTAGAATTGCCATCCATACTGCCTATTGGTTGGTGTGGGGAATATTTATTGTATTGGCTTTTATTGCCTCGTCAAGTATGGAGCATAAACTGATAATAACGACTTTTTTAATGACTCAAGGTATTACTTTTTTTTATGGTATTACTTACTTCATATTTCCCAATTTGTTTTCATCCAAGCGTTTTATTTTAGGATTACTATTTTTGTTTATTCTTTATTGCATAAATTATGCAGTAAGTTATCAATTTAATAATATGGTAATAAAACATGTCCTGTTTATAAAAAATGGAAATGGGTATCGTTATGCCAAAGCATTTGTTGACAAAGGAATATGGGGAATGTTTCAGCCCCATAATATTTTCTATGAAATTCAAACATTGATAGGTGTCGTTGCATTACCTTTTATGTTAAAACTCAGTAGGGTTATCACTGATTATTCACTAAGGGTAGCCATACTAACCAAAGAAAAGACCGATTTGGAAGTTGATTTTTTGAGAACTCAACTCAATCCTCACTTTTTGCTCAATTCTCTTAATAATATTTATAGCCAAGTGGTGAGTAAAGATGAAACTGCAGGCGATTCGATCGTGGTACTATCCGATTTGATGAAATACATTCTCTATAATTCGGGAGAGGCATGGATAGATTTACAGAGAGAGGTTCAATTTCTTAGAAACTATATTGATTTAGAAAAACTACGTGGCAATCGGTATCTAAAGATTCAATTTTCTCAAGAAGGCGACATGAAAGGTTATAGCATTGCTCCCTTAATTCTAATTAATTATGTTGAAAATGCCTTCAAACATGGAGGAACACCTTATGGTGAGACCTTATTAATAGATATTGACATAAAGTTTATTGATGAAACATTGTATTTCAGAGTTGAAAATGACTTTGTTGAGAAAATTGATAACGGCAAAAAAGATAAAGAAGGTGGCGTTGGTATTATCAATACCAAGAAAAGGTTAAAACTTTTGTATCCAGACAAACACAGCCTGATTATCAAGAACGATAACCATAAATTTTGCGTAGAAATAATGATAAAATTGAATAAAGAATAACTTTTGTCGAATACCAAACGGGAAAGTCTAAAGAAAATGAAACGTTGTCGAAAATATTGTTGCTTAGGTCGATTCACAAAAAATAGCAACTCTTCTACTGCTAATTTTGATTCAACAAAAAACAACAATCATAAACCGAATATACAATACATACATTTATAAAATTGTCAGATTGAGATTGTGAAATCATTAATTGGGTACAATATAACTAAACTATTCACTTACCCTTATGATCTATTTAAAAATTTGATATTCAATGCTTTAAAAGGTTGAAGAAAACATTTCTTATCAAGATTTCGAGGTATGTCATCTTGATAAAATAGCCCAATTTAGCAGTAATATTTCGCCTTGAGAAGCAGAACCCTAAAGCCACGCTTGAATTATAGATTGAGTATATCCAACACCAAATTGGCTGTGTTTACCTATGCTTTAAAGATTGGGATTTGGTTTAAAAGAGAATGATATTCTCATTTTCAATAATTAAGGCAACCCATTAAAGGTCAAATTTCAATAACGTATAGCTAAGTACGTTTATAGTCGAAGACAGGTTTTCTTGATGGAAATTTATGGCAAAACCATCACGCAAAATAATTAAAAAGGATAACTAAAATTACAAAAAAATGGACAAAACAGTATTGACAATGCTCGAAAACCTGAAAGAGAAAACAGGTCATTCTTTGGCAGAATGGAAAGAATTAATTGCAAGTCAAAGTCTTTATAAACACGGAGAAATCGTAAAATTTCTTAAAGAAAAACACAATATTACACACGGGTATGCCTCTGAAATTGCCCTAAAAGTATTGGGTTCTGACGCCGATTCTGCATCTGATACCGACGCTCTGATTGAAAACCAGTACAAAGGCAAAGAACATTTGAAGCCATTTTACGAAAAATTAATTGCCGAAATTCAAAAATTTGACGGTGATTTTGAAATTGCTCCCAAGAAAACCTACGTTAGTTTGAAAAGAAAAAAGCAATTTATCATCTTAAATCCAGCCTCAAAGACAAGATTTGAAATTGGTTTTAATCTAAAAGGCGTTGAAGCCAATGACAAATTGAAAGCTGAAAAACCTGATGGTATTTGCTCGCACAAAATCAACCTTACTGACATTAATGAAGTGGATGATGAGGTGATTGGTTGGATTAAAATGGCCTACGATAAAGCGGCATAATTAATTTTGCAAACACTTTTGTACTGACTCTTTTTCTTATTCTATTTTAAAGTAGGAGGAGAAAAAGAGTTTTCTATTTTCCAGTTGGAGTGTATCAAAAAGTGTGGGGCAGTCACGACGCTAGCTTGAATTGATCAGGTTTATCTAAAGATTTTATTGCCCTAAATTTTGGATATTTCTTTCTAAATTCACTATCCCAATCGTTATTCAACACCTTCGTTCTGGCATCGGAATTAGCTTCGTTACTCAAACCGCTATCTGACTTATTGGCATAAGGTACAGACATTCGATTGGAAAACGGGGAGTTAGTTTTACCACCCATCAAAGCGGATGAACTCAGTGATTCTGACAAACGATTGAGAGAACATGTCAATTTGAGACTTCCCAAAGTTGGTTTAGTGGAGATAATAAGAGAGGTGGATTCTTGGGTAAATTATACCAATGAACTTCGAGACGGAGATTCTTCTCGAAATTCGGAACGAGATTCTTTGATGTATGCAGCCCTGATGAGCAATGGTTGTAATATTCCATTAGCTGATTTGGCTCGTTCTTCGGATTTAGATTATCAGGCTTTGTGATGGGTAGCCAACAATCATTTTAGCGATGAAAATGTTAAAAAATCCAACAATATTATGGTGAATTTCCTGCATAAACAGTGGCTCAGTGAATATTGGGGCGACGGAACACTATCATCATCCGATGGGCAAAGATTCCATACCAGTGGCAAAATACGCAATGCAAGCTCTATCGTAAAGTATTTCGGATTTGGTAATGGAGTTACTTTTTATACCCATACCTCCGACCAATACTCTCAATATGGCTCAAAAGTAATTACTTCAACCGAACGGGATGCTACCTACGTTTTAGATGAAATCTTAGCTAATGAAACTGATTTGGAAATTTTAGAACACGCAACTGACACGCATGGATATACCGATTTACTTTTTGCGTTCTTTAACTTGGTAAACAAAAAACTTATTTCACGATTCAGAGATCTCAAAGGGCAAAGACTTTGCAAAATCAAATCAAGTGCCAGTAATGAATACAATGAATTAGAATACCCACCCCTTAAATTCACGGGTACGGTCAATATAAATTATCTAAAAAAACGCCCATGAGTTACAAAGAGTATCGGCATCGTTACAAACTGGAACGGTAACTGCCTCATTGTTAATGAATAAGCTACAAGGATACCCAAGACAAAACAATTTAATGTACGTCTTACAGGCTTATGGACAATTAGAAAAGACAGTTTTTATCTATAATTATTTGCTGATACCTCCCATGAGAAGAAGAATCAATCGGCAACTCAATAAAGGAGAACAGTTACATAATTTAAGGTCTTATTGATGGGTTTATTCGTAAACAACAGGAATCCGAACAACAAATTACAGCGTACAGTCTCACATTATTAACCAATATTGTGATGACTTGGAACACCGTTTACATTCAAGAAATTCTCGGGGACGCCAAGTCAAAGAACTTAAAGAAGAAGGTTATGAAGTCAATGAAAGCAAAATTAGAATCGGTTGTTAGCGATAGAAAAAGCTCTTTTAAAATCCTATTGACTCCCAATCTGAATGAGTTATTCTACTGGCATTTTCATCCAGAATATGAAATTGTTTATGTCGAAGCTGTCAGTGGATTTCGCCACATAGGTAATCATATTTCTAAATACGAGGGGAGTGATTTGGCTTTCATTGGACCAAATATTCCTCATTTGAATTTTGACTATGGAGTGAAAGAAAAGGTAAATACCGTAGTGATTCAGATGAAAGAAAACTTTCTTGGGGAAGTTTTTCTCGCTTTACCCGAAATAGAACCCATTGCAAATTTATTTGAGCGAGCTAAACGTGGCTTGACTTTTAGTGGAGAAACCAAGTGGTTGGTTAGCCAAAAAATGAGGAATATTGCCACATTACCTCATTTTGAACAATTGATTGCTTTATTGGAAGTATTAAACCTACTGGCTAAAAGCACAGACGTAGAAGCACTTGAGGTGAAGCCAATTTCTCGTGTTTCAGTACTAAAAGAGCGGCAACGCTTGCAAAAGGTTCATCATTATATTGAGGTGAATTATCAGCAAGAAATTGATGTGAATGAGGTAGCAAATTTATGTAACCTGACGACGGCTGCTTTTTGTAGATACTTCAAAAAAACGACTCATTATACCTTCACGGATTTTCTAAACCATTTTCGGATTAACCAGTCTAAGAGTTTACTCTTGCAACATAAAATGTTACGGAAGCTTGTTATGAAAGTGGTTTTTCTAACCTTTCTTATTTTAATAAAACCTTCAAAAAAATAACAGGAGAAAATCCATCTGCTTTTAAGAAAAGAAATTCGCTTGCCTAAGAAGTTTTTCGTTTATGCTATTGTAGATACCGCAGGACGCTTATCTAAAAACAGCATCGTAGCTTTGATAAAAACTTGTAATATGAATACGATGATGATACAAAAATTAGCTACTTTCTTTTTAATGACTGCCTGCTCCTTGGCCGTTTTTACCAACCATTCTTTAGGACAACATAAGTCTTCTTTTTCCCTAAGTAATCAGGTTGATATTCGTGTTGCCAATGAAAAAGAGCCTTTTGGGCAATTAATGGCTCATTTTTTAACGGATGACTTTAAAAAGGTATTTGGAGAAAGTAAGTCTCAATCGAGGATTCAGAAGGTGATTTTGAGAATTGCTCACGAACAGGTGGTAGGAATTGATGCGAAAATGGTAGCTTCCATTGATAAAGCATTAGCCAACAAATGGGAGGTTTTTTCTTATAAAAACTATGAAAATAAAGGCGTTAAGTATTTAATTATCAGCGGATCAGATAAACGTGGATTGGCGTACGGTGTTTTTACACTTTCCGAAAAAATAGGGGTAAGTCCTTGGTATTTTTGGGCGGACGTGCCTGTTAAAAAACGGACTACTTCTTTCGCTATTTTGGACACCTTGAGTCAAGAACCATCGGTGAAATATCGAGGTATTTTTATCAATGATGAAGACTGGGGCTTACAACCTTGGGCTGCCAAAACCTTTGAGACAGCTACTAAAGATATTGGTCCAAAAACATACGCAAAAGTGTTTGAATTGCTCTTACGTTTGAAAGCCAATTTGATTTGGCCAGCCATGCACCCAAGCACAAAAGCTTTTTATCATTATCCCGATAATAAACTTGTTGCCCAGCAATATGCCATTGTGGTCGGTACTTCGCATGCCGAACCCATGATGCGAAATAATGTGGATGAATGGATTGATAGTACGATGGGGGATTACAATTACTTGACGAATAAAAACCGAATTCTGGATTATTGGACAAAGCGTATTGAAGAAATTAAGGGTTTTGAGAACCTGTATTCTATTGGAATGCGTGGAAAACACGATAGCGGAATGGAAGGAATCAAAACAAAAAGCGAGGCTGTAAGTCTGACAAATAGAATTATTGACGATGAGCGTAATTTATTGAGCAAGTTGCTAAATAAACCAAAAGAGTCTGTTCCTCAGGTGCTTACTTTGTATAAAGAAGTGTTGGAGTTGTATAAAGAAGGCTTAAATGTACCCGAAGATGTTACGCTCATTTGGCCTGATGATAATTATGGCTATGTAAAAAGTTTGAGTAATGAGCAAGAGCGAAAACGTTCGGGTGGAGCAGGGGTATATTATCATGCTTCGTACTGGGGCAGACCGCACGACTATCTTTGGGTAGGTACAACCGACCCTACTTTGATGCGTTTTGAGATGCAAAAAAGCTACGAATTAGGGGCAAATAAAGTCTGGGTCGTGAATGTTGGGGATATAAAACCTCTGGAATATCCAACTCAATTGTTTTTAGATATGGCTTATAATATGAAGCCTTTCCTAAAAAATGAATCGGTGTTTACACATTTGGAAAATTGGACGTTGACCAATTTAGGAAATAAAGAAGTAGCGTCTATTTTGATGAAAAACTATGAGTTGGCCTTTGTTCGTAAGCCCGAATTTATGGGATGGAGTAAAGTAGAGCCTACTACCCAAACGAAACCAACGAGCTTTAGTCCCGCTGAAATTGCACAAAGAATGGGAGATTTTCAGCAACTTGAAAAGCTCGTAACTACCAATGAACCTCGTGATAAAACGTATGAGTCAAGCTATTTTCAGTTGGTGAAATATTCAGTGTTGGCCGCTAGTAAAATGAATCAGAAATTTTTAAACCTTGATTTGTTTTATACCAATCCCGTGAATGAAAGAACGGAACAAGACCCTAATTTTCAACGTGCTTTGAGTGCTTACCAAGCGATTCAAGAGCTTACCCAAACCTATAATCAACAAGTATCAGGTGGTAAATGGAATCATATCATGAGCATGAAACCTCGAAATTTGCCAGTGTTTAAAAGTCCTGTGGAGTTGAAAAAAGTGGAACAGAAAAAAGTGACAACACCCACTTCGTCCTTGTCGATTCCCGCAGGAGCTTATACACGTATGGTGTCAACACCAAGTGCTTATTGGGAGAAAATTGCAGAACCAAGTTTTTCTAAAAATGCCTTAGTCACTAAACCTTTTACGTTGGCAAATTCCTTGGAAAATGGGAGCACTAACCAACCGATGGTAGAATATGAGGTAGAACTTGCTGAAAGTAAATTATACACGCTAAAAGTGCAAGCGATTCCCTTGCATCCACTTAACCGTAAATTGGGACAAAAAATAGCGGTTCAGTTGGATAATAATGAATTGCAAGTAATTGATTTTGAGACATTTGACCGTAGTGACGAATGGAAGAAAAACGTGCTGAGTAATAAGTCGATTAAGAGCCTAAAAGCGGTGAATTTAGAGCAAGGAAAACATCTAATTAGACTGAAAATGATTGACCCAGGGGTATTGATTGATAGGTTAATTATTGATTAAAATCAATGTTCATTTATTTGTACTTACTTTTTCAATGAGGCTTTTGTACGGTAACATTTACCGTAGTTGTGATTAATGATTTACCGTAAAAGGAGTTCCGAAAGCAATTAAAGCAGGAACAAAGGTGAAAAACATTCGTTTAACAGATGGTGACTCTAAAATCGACGGTTTTGGTTCAATAGCGTTGAAATCTGAATTTATGACAAAAGTATAAGGGCATAGCCGGTTACTGAGTAATTCTTTCACTTAGTGGGTGAATTTATTCATCCGTGTCGAGACAGAGTAAACAACTTCAAACACAAAAACTAGAAATTCACTAGCTCAATTCTTTTGGTTTTAAGCCGTAAGCACAAATTCCCGTAATTAATAAGGGTAAATTAAAGACTGTGGTGGATGGACTAGGCCGGTGGCATTACTTGAATAGCGGGAAAAAGATATTTTTATTTAAAAACAAAGTTTTATTCCGTAAAATCTAGAAGACACCCCTTAAGGTGCATTTCTAATAGTAAATGTAAAAAATAGTCTTTTTTGAGCAATAATATGATTTAATAGTGTCATTAATCTTGTTGTTTCAATTGTAATTTTAAAATTTACAAATCCGTAAACAATCGATTTTTATATCGAAGTCATCTTGACTTTTGCTAGAATTGCTTAGAAAATAAAAAAGGTTGCAGATATTTGTTTTGCGAACCATACCAAAGCAACCTTTTTATGTACTACGTACTCAGCAAAGATATAATAGAATCAGAAATAATTTGTCATTTACCTGTAAGAAAACGAGGTTTTAAGCCCCAAGCACCGACTTGTGAAATAATTAACTGTATTCTTTATAAGCTGAAGACGGGTATCCAATGGCATTTATTACCAGTCGAGAGTTTATTCAGTACTCATATTCTTCATTATAAAACTGTTTTTGGGCATTATCGTCGATGGTGCAAAGAGGGAGTTTGGCAAAAATGCTGGATAGAACTATTGAAAAAATACAAGTCTTCATTTGACCTTTCAGTGGTAAATTTGGATGGAAGTCATGTCTCATGTATTCGTGGCGGCGAAGAAGTTGGCTATCAGGGACGAAAGAAGCATAAAACAACAAATGCTCTTTACTTGACTGATAAACAAGGACTTGTATTGGCCATGTCAACGCCAGTTTCAGGCAATCACAATGATTTATTTAACATTGAGCAGACTTTTGAAGAACTCACTACGATGTTAGAGGATGCTACTATTTCAGTTGATGGGATATTTATGAATGCGGACGCAGGTTTCGATTCGGAAAACTTACATCAATTATGTCATCAAAAACAAATTATCGCCAATATTGCTCCTAACAAAAGGAACACTACTGACGATAATTGGTCTCGTATCATGGACGAAGAACTCTACAAAGAGAGGTATTCTATTGAAAGAACTAATGCATGAATAGATAGTTACAGGTCTTTGTTAAATCGCTTTGACACAACGATTTCAAGTTGGATG